>JBBQFA010000013.1:0-19340 GCA_038321515.1 Thermoleophilia bacterium
GCTTCAGGCGTCACCATACCCCCGCGGAAACGCCGGCCTCGGTTTTGCGCCTCGCCGTCCGGGTTCAGTCATCTGTGTTTGACCGGCGGGAACAAAGGGATGACGAACGGCTTGTGCGACGCCACGTCGCCGAGCCGAGACCGGAGGCGAGCCATGAAGGCTACGAGTATGGACGATCGTGACCTGACCACCGTCGAGGTCGCCGGCAAGACGGTCAAGGTCATTGCGCCCGAGGCAGTGCGCAGCTTCGTGCGCGAGCACGGCGGCAAGCTCTATCTGTGGACCACCGTGCACGGCGTGTGCGAGGGCAAGATCACTCTGCTCGAGGCGCGCACGGAGCGTCCGTCGGGCGCGACGCTCGTCTTTGAGCCGCTCGCCGGCCCCGGATTCAAGCTTCTCATCGCCCTCGCCGGGCGACGTCCCCCAGAGCAGATCGTCCTGGAGCTGGGGCGCCGCGGCAGGAAGCTCAAGGCGTACTGGAACAACTGGGCCTACGTGAACTGACGGTTCTGGAAGAGACGGCACGCGGGAGCGTCCGCGCCTGCCGTCTGTCCGTGATCTGCAGACAGACAACGGCGCCAAGGTGACGGTGACCTGGGCCTGCGCGGCGCCGGCGTGCGCCGATGATGCGCGCCGGCGTGCTCCGTCATCTGCAGGGAGGCCGATGCCGAACTTGCCGACGGCGCACCCGGCGCCGGTCGTCATCGGCCGACCTTCTTTGCCTCGGCCATCAGGACGCTCAGGTTCGTCGGGATGAGGTCGGGCTTGAGGATCCGCGCCATGTAGATGACGTCGTGCGCCAGGTAGCGCGCCGTCTTGTCGGTGTAGAGGCGCCGGTCACCGCCGGCGGTCACGGGACGGCCGTCGCTGCAGCAGCCATCAAGCCGTTCGACAACGAGGTGCGCCACCGATCCGCTCATGCCTGGCCGGCCATCGATTCAGCCTCCGTTCGACGCCGGGGCGCGGAGGCGCCGGTAGCGTTTGATGAGGGCGTTCGTCGAGCTGTCGTGCTCGAGCGCCGGCTCTGAGGTGGCCTCGAGCTCCGGGATGATCCGGCCGGCCAGTACCTTGCCCAGTTCCACCCCCCACTGGTCGAATGAGTCGATGTTCCACACGACGCCCTGCGTGAAGACGCTGTGCTCGTAGAGGGCTACGAGGCTGCCCAGCGTCCGCGGCGTGAGCGTATCCGCGAGGATGACGTTAGTAGGCCGGTTGCCTTCGCTCACGCGGAAGGGGATCTGGGCGGAGGGGGCCCCCTCCGCCGCGAGATCGTCGGCCGTCTTGCCGAACGCCAGAGCCTCCGCCTGGGCGAAGAGGTTGGCCATGAGCAGGTCGTGATGCCCGGGCGGCGAGCTCGGCGGGTTGCAGAAGCCGATGAGGTCGCAGGGGATGAGCCGGGTCCCCTGGTGGATGAGCTGGTAGAAGGAGTGCTGGCCGTCGGTGCCCGGTTCGCCCCAGATCACCGGCCCGGTCTCGTAGCCCACGGGCCGGCCCTGCAGGTCGACGTGTTTGCCGTTGCTCTCCATCTGCAGCTGCTGCAGGTAAGCCGGGAAGCGGCTCAGGTGAGCCGAGTACGGCATGACCCCGACGGTCTGCGCGCCGAAGAAGTTGCTGTACCAGACCGTGAGCAGCCCGAGGAGCGCCGGGAGGTTCTTCTTGAACGGGGCCGTGCGGAAGTGCTCGTCCATGGCACGGAATCCGGCGAGCATCTCGGCAAAGCCGTCGGCGCCGATGGCGATCATCGTCGAGAGACCGATGGCGGAGTCCATCGAGTAGCGGCCCCCGACCCAGTCCCAGAAGACGAACATGTTGTCCGCGGCGATGCCGAACTCCCGGACGCGGTCGGCGTTCGTGGACACGGCGACGAAGTGCCTGGCGACCGCTGCTTCGCTGCCCAGCGCATCCACGATCCAGGCACGCGCGGTCCGCGCGTTGGTCATCGTCTCGAGGGTGCCGAAGGTCTTGGAGGAGACGATGAACAGCGTCTCTTCCGGGTCCAGGTCAAGCGTGCTCTCCATGAAGTCGGCGCCGTCGACGTTGGCGACGAAGCGGAAGGTGAGAGAGCGGTCACTGAACGGGCGCAGCGCACGATAGGCCATCTCGGGACCGAGATACGAGCCACCGATGCCGATGTTGACCACGTTGCGGATGCGCTTGCCCGTGTGCCCCAGCCACTCGCCGCTACGCACCGCGTCCGCGAAGGCCGCCATCTGGTCGAGGACCTCGTGGACGGCCGGCACGACGTCGCGGCCGTCTACATAGATGTGCGTGCCTCTAGCCGCGCGCAGCGCCACATGGAGGACGGCGCGCTGCTCGGTGACGTTGATCTTCTCCCCGTGGAGCATCGCGACGCAGTGCTCGTCCAGGCGCGACTCACGAGCGAGTCCGTCGAGCAGCCTGATCGTCTCGTCGGAGACGCGGTTCTTGGAGTAGTCGAGGTAGAGACCGGCGCCCTCGGCCTGCATGCGCTCCGCGCGGGTGGGGTCATCGGCGAAGAGTCGCCGCAGATGCACGTCTTTGATCTGTTCGTGGTGAGCGTGCAGGGCGTGCCATGCCCGCAGCTCGGTGGGCTGTGGCGCTTCGGTCACGGGTTTCTCCCTCCTGCCGTCAAGTTCAGGCCCCGCTCTTCGTCGCGATCGCGCCCAGCAGGTCGTCCCAGGACGCAGCGAACGAGCGCACCCCGTCGTCCTGGAGCACCGCGGCCAGGGCGCCGATGTCGACGCCGGCGGTCGCGAAGGCCGTCAGCGCGTCGAGGCCGGTCTCGCATGTCGGCGAGAGCACTCCGTTCGCCTCGCCGTGGTCGGCGAACGCGAGCAGCGTCTCTTCGGGCATCGTGTTGACCGTGTGCGGCGCCGCCAGGGAGCCGATGTAGAGCACGTCCGAGGCGGAGGGGTCCTTGGCGCCCGTGCTCGCAAAGAGCAGGCGCTGCGGGCGGGCGCCGTGGTTCGCCAGCTTCTGCCAACGGTCGCCCGCGATCACGTCACGGTACAGCGCGTAGGCTTGGGCGCCGACGGCGATGCCCAGCGTGTTGCGCAGGTCCGGCGCCACCTTGTCGGCGACCGCTTTGTCCCAGCGGCTGATGAACAGCGAGGCGACCGAGCGCACGTCGGGGCTCAGGCCGGCCGCCACGCGCCGCTCCAGACCGTTCAGGTACGCCCCCGCCGCGGCGAGGTACTGCTGGGGCGAGAAGAGCAGCGTCACGTTCACGGGCACGCCGGCGAAGATCGCCTCCTCCACAGCGGGCAGGCCCTCGGCGGTGCCGGGGATCTTGATGAACAGGTTGGCGCGCGCCGCCTTCTGGTGCAGTCTCATGGCCGCGGCGACCGTCGCCGCCGTTTCGCGGGCCAGTCTCGGCGAGACCTCGAGCGACACCCAGCCGTCGACGCCGGCTGTGCGCCGGTGGACCGGGGCGAAGAGGTCGGCGGCACGGGTCAGGTCGTCGAGGGCCAGCTCGAAGAAGAGGTCCTCGTCCGAGAGTCCGTCGGCTGCGAGCCGATGGATCGCCGCGTCGTAGGCGGCGCCGCCGGAAACGGCTCTGTCGAAGATCGTGGGGTTCGAGGTGAGCCCCGTGACCGAGAGCTCGCCGATGTAGCGCTCCAGCGTCCCGGAGGTGAGCAGGTCGCGGGTGATGTTGTCGAGCCAAAGGCTTTGCCCGAGCCGGTGTAGCTTCTCGGTTGAGTTCACGGTGGTCGCTCCTCAGATCTGATTGGTAAGACGAACAAGGATGGCGTCGTCAGTGGTCGGGTATGCGGTCGTCCTCGAGCAGGCCGAGCTCCTGGCGGGCGAGAGAGAGGTCGCGGGCGCCGGACTGACCGCGCGCGAAGGCGTCCTTGCGTCCCCAGCGGCCGGGGATGTCGAGCAGCTCGAGTCGGCCGATGCCGACGGGCAGCGCTGGCTCGACGATCAGGTGGTCGCCCAGCGGCTCCAGACCGAGCATCGTGCGCAGCAGGAGCAGCGGAGCGCCGGCGGCCCACGCCTGCGGGCTGCACGCCGTCGGGTACTCGGCGGGGAACCGCGTCATCGTGCGCGGGAAGCCGGCGAAGGCCTCGGGGAGGCGGCCGCGGAAGTAGCGCGACGCATCGAGGATGCCGGCGGCCACGCGCGCCGCCTCCTCGTCGAAGCCGTAGCGGCGCAGCCCCCAGGCGATCAGCGAGTTGTCGTGCGGCCAGACGGCGCCGACGTGGTAGCCGATCGGGTTGTAGCGCGCCTCGCCCTCGGCCATGGTGCGCACTCCCCAGCCGGAGAAGAGCTTCGAGCCCATGAGGTGCCTGGCGCACAGCTCGGCCTTCTGTCGGTCTGCGATGCCGCTCCAGAGGAGATGGCCGATGTTCGAGGTCAGGGAGTCGACGGCGCGGCCGTCGCCGTCGAGCGCCAGGGCGAAGAACCCACGCTCCTCCAGCCAGAAGTCGCGGTTGAAGCGCTCCTTGAGGGCGGCGGCGTCGCGCTCGAGCCGCTCGGCGAGCGCGGGATCGCGCCAGAACTCCCGTGCCAGCCGGGCGCCGCGGACACGCGCGTCGTAGGCATAGCCCTGGATCTCGCAGGTGGCGCGAGGGAAGGCCGCCAGAGCGCCGTCGCGAAAGGCGATCGAGTCCCAGGAGTCCTTCCAGCACTGGTTCTCGAGGCCGCTCTCGGTGTTGCGGCGCTGATACTCGACGTAGCCGTCGCCGTCCCTGTCCCCGTACGTGGCGAGCCACTCGAGGGCCGCGCGACCCTCGAGCTCGAGGTCGCGCACCAGGTCGCCGTCGCCAGTCCAGCGCTCGTACTCATCGAGCAGCACGACGAACAGCGGCGTCGCGTCGGCGGACCCGTAGTAGGGCGAGTGAGGACGCTCCTCGAAGGCGGTCATCTCGCCGAAGCGCATCTCGTGGAGGATCTTGCCGGGGTCCTCCTCGCGGAAGTCGTCGACGCGCGTTCCCTGTCGCTGCGCGAGGACGAGCAGCGTGGCCTTGGCCAGTTCGGGGACGAAGGGGAGGGACTGCAGGCTCGTGATGATGCTGTCGCGGCCGAACACGGTCATGAACCACGGCAGTCCCGCGGCCGGGAGGCTCCTGCCCGCGAGCGAGCGCGGGGCGAAGCGCAGCGCGGCCAGATCGATGAGGCTGCGCCGGTAGGTCGTCTTGAGCCAGTCCCAGTCGCACTCCAGACGCGGCGCGTCCCTGAGCCAGTCCTCCAGGCCGCACTCCATGTTCGGCCTGGCATGTGCGTCACCGTGGCCGTACTTGGGACGCTCGATCACGGCCCCGCCGTTCCGCGCCGTCACGACGCTGATGCACGCCGTCCAGCTGCCGCTCGGCTCCACGTGGACGGCGAACGTGAGGCCGCCCTCGTCCACAGCGGCGTCGCCGGCCTCGATCCAGGTCTCGCGCGTGAAGGACTCCCTGCGGTAGCCGATCACGAGGCGATGGTCCTCCACGCGGCGGTGGTAGGCGCCCTTCTTGGCGAGCGCGTCCTTGACCTCGAACAGGTCGGCGAAGTCGGCGTCCGCTTCGAGCCGGATGGTCAGGTCGACGGCCTCCTCGCCGTGGTTCATCACGGTCAGGTCCTCATGGAAGCCGTCGCCCACCGCGCGCTGGCGGATGATCGAGACGCCCGAGTCGACGTAGACGGTCCCCGTGCCCGCGGCGAGGAAGAACTGCACCTGGAAGCACTGCGTGTCGTCGGCCGAGAGCACGTTGAGGCGCTGACCGTCGACCGTGAGCACCCAGCGTGAGAGGAAGCGCGTGTCCCAGGAGAACAAGCCGGTGGGGTCGTCGCGCTGCGCCTCGACGTCGCCGCGGCGGTCGCTGACGACGAAGGTGTTGCCGTCGAGGATGCTGATCGTCTCGTCGCTCATCGCCGCTTCGCCTCCTTCGGACTCCGCGTCCGCTGCGCCTCGCCCGCAAGCTTCGCGCTGGGCAACAGGCGCTCGAAGGCGACGAGGAGCCCGATGTCTCCGCTCACCGCGTACTCCTCGCGCAGGTACGCCGTCCACGGGTGTGCGTCGCCGGTGAGCAGGCGCACGAAGAGCTCCCGGGGCGCGTCCACGGCGCAGTCGGCCCTCGCCCGCCCACGCGCGACGCGCACGTCGCCGTGGGCGATGGCGACGCGCCAGTGGTGGGCGCGATCGTCCTCGCGCAGCGCGAAGGCGATCGTGCCGTGGGCCATGTGCAGCAGGGGCTCAAAGCCTCGCTCGGCGAGCTCGGAGAAGAAGGCTCCGACGACGTCTTGCGGGCCACCCCCGCGGCCGGCGCGGGCGGCGCTCACGACGCCACCGGGGGTGCGGCCGGATCGTGCCACGGCCCGTCCGCTCCGACGAGCTGCTGCGCCTCGTCGGGACCCCAGCTGCCCTGTTCGTAGGTGTACAGCGGCGTGCTGTCACCGAGCACCTGGTCGACAACTGTCCACTGTGCTTCGACAGCGTCCTCGCGCGCGAACAGCTCGGCGTTGCCGCTCATGGCATCGCCCAAGAGGCGCTGGTACGGGGGGCGGTCGTCGGTCGTCTGCCGCGTGAGGAGCAGCTCGACGTCCGAGCCTATCATGTGCTCGCCGGGGGTCTTGACGCGCACGCCCATGCCGATGATGACGTCGGGACTGATGCGGATCCGCAGGTGGCTGGAGTGCGCCGGGACGATCTCGGCGAACGTCTCCCGCGGCGGCCGCTTGAACTCGACGAGCACCTCGCTCGAGGTGACCGGGAGCGTCTTGCCGGCGCGGATGAAGATGGGAACGCCGGCCCAGCGCCACGAGTCGATGCTCAGGCGGGCAGCGACGTAGGTCTCGACCGCGGAGTCCGGGGCGACGCCGGGGACGGCCCGGTAGCCCTGGTACTGTCCCCGCACGATGTCCTCGGGCGCCAGCGGCCGGATGCTCTTGAGCAGCCGCGCCTTCTCCGCCCTGACGGCATCGCGCGCCTGACCGGTGGGCGCGTCCATGGTCAGCGTCGCGAGGATCTGGAGCAGGTGGTTCTGAAAGACGTCACGGATGGCACCCGCCTCGTCGTAGAAGGCGCCTCGGTCCTCGACACCGAACGCCTCGGCCATGGTGATCTGGATGCTGCGCACGTGGGTGCGGTCCCAGATCGGCTCAAAGACGGGGTTGGCGAAGCGCGTGTAGAGGATGTTCTGCACCGGTTCCTTGCCGAGGTAGTGGTCGATGCGATAGATGGCGTCCTCGGAAAAGTGTTCGCGCAGGATGCTGTTGAGCTCGTGCGCCGACGCCAGGTCGCGTCCGAACGGCTTCTCGAGGACCAGGCGGGCGCCCTTCGCCGCGCCCGACGAGACGAGGCGCTCCACGACGCGCGCGAACATGCTCGGCGGGATCGCGAGGTAGTGGAGGGGTCGCCGCGCATCGCCGAGCTGCCGGCGGAGCCGGTCGAACGGGTCGGGATCCGTGTAGTCGCTGCGTGCATAGCGCAGGAGCGCCGAGAGCTTGGCGAATGCCGCCTCGTCCACGCCGCCGTGCTCCTCCAGGCTCTGCCGGGCTCGGGCACGCAGGTCGTCATCGCTCCAGTCGTGTCGCGCGACCCCGACGAGGGGGAGGTCAAGGCCTTCGTCGCGGACAAGGCGCTGCAGCGCGGGGAAGATCTGCTTGTACACGAGGTCGCCGGTGGCGCCGAAGAAGACGAAGGCGTCGGCGTCGCGGGCGCTCATCAGCCGGCGCTCTCGTCCGCGCCGGCCTTCTCCAGGTGGCCGCCGAACTGGTAGCGGAGCGCCGAGAGCAGCTTGTTCGCGTACTCGTCGCCGTCGCGAGAGGTCCAGCGGCTGAACAGGGCCGCGCTGATCACTGGCGCCGGTACGCCCTCGTCCACGGCCGCCTGCATCGTCCACCGGCCCTCGCCGGAATCCGAGACGCGGCCGGCGAAACGCTCCAGAGCGGGGTCTTCCCGGAGTGCGCCGGCGGTCAGGTCGAGCAGCCACGAGCCGATCACGCTGCCGCGGCGCCAGAGCTCGGCCACCTCCGGCAGGTCGACCTCGTACTGGTAGAGCTCGGGCCGGCGCAGCGGCGAGGTCTCCGCGTCGGTCTCCTGCGCGCGCTTGCCGACGTCGGCGTTCTTGAGGATGTTGAGGCCCACGGCATAGGCGGCCAAGATGCCGTACTCGATCCCGTTGTGGACCATCTTCACGAAGTGGCCGGCGCCGGTGGGGCCGCAGTGCAGGTAGCCCGTCTCCGCCGAGCTGGGCTCGCCGCTGCGGCCGGGAGTGCGCGGTGCTGAGTCGACACCGGGCGCGAGCGTGCTGAAGATCGGCTCCAGTCGAGCCACGGCCTCGGACTCGCCGCCGATCATCTGGCAGTAGCCGCGCTCCAGGCCCCAGGTGCCGCCGCTGACGCCGACGTCCACGTAGTGGATCCCGTCGGCCTTGAGCGCGGCGGCGCGACGCAGGTCGTCGTGGTAGTAGGAGTTGCCGCCGTCGACGACGACGTCGTCGGCGGCGAGCAGTGGCGCCAGCTCGTCCAGGGTCGCGTCGACGGCGCCGGCCGGCACCATGAGCCACACGAGGCGCGGCGCGGGCAACTGGGCGACCAGGTCGGCCAGCGACTTCGCACCGCCGCTGATCGCTCCGGCGTCTAGCGCCTTCTGCACCGTCTCCCAGTGACGCGCGTACCCCACCACGTCGTGATCCGCTCGCAGCAGACGCTGGGCCATGTTGGCGCCCATCCGCCCCAGACCGATCAGTCCAAGTTTCATCATGTCTCCTCTCGAGGGCCGCTTGATCGCGGCCTCTGCTCCGTCATTGGCCAAACCGGTGGTCCGTCTGAGGATCGTCAGGTGTCCTTCTAAAGTGCGTCTTTGGCGACGGCGCCGGCGCTCACGCCGGTCCCATGTGCTCGAGACCGTAGACCGCAGCGCCGAGCAGGGCGGCCCGCGTGGTGACCACATGCACGGGCATGGCCGCCAGCCGGTCGGCGAAGCGGCCCTTGTCGATGAAGGCGTTCATGAACGGACCCGCCTCGAGTTGCGGAATCAGGCGGGCGGGCATGCCACCGGCCAGGTAGACGCCGCCGGTCGAGAGGACCTTGAGCGCCAGGTTGCCTGCCTCGGCGCCGAGGATCTCGATGAAGAGGCCGATGGCCGCGGTGGCCAGAGGGTTGCCGGCCGGATCTTCGAGTGCGGCCTTGACGATGAGCGGCGTGCGGTCCGCCGCCGCCGCCAGTTCGTCGGCAAAGGCGGGTGGCTCGGCCGCATGCCCGGCGTCGCGCAGAAAGTCGTACAGGTTCGGCAGCCCAGACCCGGAGCAGACGCGCTCGTAGGGCACGTGCCCGAAGCGCGCGCGCATGAAGCGCAGGAGGTCCGCTTGCTCCTCGTTGGCGGGGGCGAAGTCCGCGTGGCCGCCTTCAGAGGCGCAAGCGCGGTACGCATCGCCGGCCCAGACGAGGAACGCTTCGCCGAGCCCGGTGCCCGGGGCCACGACGGCGATCGCCCCCTGTGGGTCCGCGTGCCCGACGTTGATCGCGTGCAGCTCGTCCGGCTGCAGGTGGGGGACGGCCACGGCGACGGCGGCGAGGTCGTTCAGCAGCGTGACGCGCGCAAACCCCAGGTCGCGGCGCAGTGCCTCCTCGTCGAGCACCCACGGCAGGTTCGTCAGCCTCGCCAGACCACCCACGACCGGCCCGGCCACGTCGAAGCAGGCGCAGTCGGCGGAGGCGCCCGACTGGTCGAGGAACTCCCGCACCATCATTGTCAGACCGGAGTAATCGGCGCTGCGGAACTCGGCCTGTGCCGCGGGCCGCCGGGGGCCGGTCTCGGAGGCGAAGAGTGCCAGCAGCGTCTTGGTCCCCCCGATGTCTCCCGCGAGCAACACAGCATCTCCCCGGTCCCGTGCGGCCTACAGGTTCCGTCCCCGAGGTACGAGCGTGCACGCCGAGACCCTGAAGAAGCGCACCTTGAGACTGCAAACTACCCACATGCGCCAGGTCGTAGTCCGTGAGCCCGGTGCGCGGGCAACGGCATTGATGTGAACCCGAACTACGTGACCCAGGACGGGGACATGATGGGCGGCATGATGGGTCCCAAGGACGAGAAGATCACCGTCTCGAACCCGATCCCGCTCTGGAGCGCCGTCTTCAGCTCTCCGGCCTCGGTGACCTTGATGCCGAAGCCGCCGCACTCTCGCGCGTAAGCGGCGAAGCCGGGGTTGCGCAGGCTCGTCTGCCACACCTGCCAGCCTCCGGCGCGCTGCTCCTTGGGGATCTTCCCCAGCTCGCCGTTGTTGAGCAGGATGTGGGTCATGTCCAGGCCGTACTTCACCGCTGATCGAGACGACAGGGCGCTCCGGCAGCGCCATGCGGGCGCCCAGGGCGGCCGGGAAGCTGAAGCCGATGGAGCCGAGGTAGCCGGACATGATGACCCGCTGCCGCTGGGCCTCGAAGTAGCGGCCGAAGGAGTAGGTGTTGTCGCCCACGCCGCCGCCAGCTCGGCGCGCTGATCGTTCGGCTCGTGACCCTGCAGCCCCTCCCGCAGCAGGCGCGCCGCGACGCCGATCTCGCCCCACAACGGCTGCGCCACCGGGTGGAACTTACCGAGCGTCATGCGATCGAAGTCCACCTGGATGATCGGCTTGCCGGCGTCGATGCCGGTGTGCTGCGAGAACGACGAGCCGAACACGACGAGCAGGTCGGAGTCGTTCTCGCGCGGTTCGGATAGGTTGGCCTGGGAAGGATGGCAGCGACGCCGAGGAAGGAGCCCCTGTGGGGGGATCCCAGCGAACCGTTCGATGGGGTCGGTCCGTGAAGCGACACGAGCCGGTCGACTACGACCTGGTGGTCGTTGGCGGCGGGTCTGCCGGCCTCACTGCGGCCGCCTTCGCCGGCCGGGTGGGCGCCCGGGTGCTGCTGGTCGACCGCGAGCGCCTCGGCGGCGACTGCCTGTGGGCCGGCTGCGTGCCGTCGAAGGCGCTCATACGCTGCGCCACGGTGGCGCACACCGCGAGGCGCAGCGCGGAGTTCGGCGTGCTGACCGAGCCCACCGTGGACTTCCCCGCCGCCATGGACCACGTGCGCCGGGCGATGGCCGAGATCGCGGCGGGCGACTCACCGACGCATCTTGCTGGGCGCGGCGTCGAGGTCGACTTTGGCGGCGCCCGCTTTGTCGGCCCGCGCCGTCTGCTGGTCGGCGAGCGCGAAGTCGCCGCGAAGAGCGTCATCCTGGCTACGGGCGCCCGGCCGATGCCGCCGAACATCCCGGGGCTGGCGGACGCAGGCTATCTCGACCACGTCTCCCTGTGGTCGCTCGCCGAGCTGCCCCGCCGCCTGGCCGTCGTGGGCGGCGGTCCCGTAGGCGTGGAGATGGCGCAGGCGTTCGCCCGGCTCGGCGTGGCGGTGACGCTCGTGCAGCGGGGCGAACACCTGCTGCCCCGCGATGATGCCGAGCTCAGCGGACTGCTGCGGGGCTACCTTGAGGAGGAGCTCACCGTCCTCCTCGGCGCCACCGTCGCCGGTGCCCGACGGCGCGGCGCAGAGAAGGTGCTCGCGGTACGCGCGGCCGAGGCTGAGCGCGACCTGGTCTGTGACGAGGTGCTTGTCGCGACCGGGCGGACGCCCTCCCTCGGGGGTCTCGGCCTGGAGGCCGCCGGAGTGCGTGCCACCCCGCGCGGCATCGAGGTCGACGCCGCCATGCGTACCTCGGCCGCCGGAGTGTTCGCCTGCGGCGACTGCACCGGCGGCCCGCAGTTCACCCACGTCGCCGAGGTGCAGGCGCGAGTGGCGACGCGCAACGCCCTGTTCCGCGGCCGGACCCGGATGGCGCGCACGCTCGCGTGGACCACGTTCAGCGATCCGGAGCTCGCGCAGGTAGGTCTGACAGAAGCGCAGGCGCGCCGACGGGATGCGAGGGTGCGGGTCTACCGCTTCGAGTACGGCGACCTCGACCGCGCGGTCTGTGACGGTGAGACGCGCGGCCGCGCCAAGCTGGTCTGTGACCGGCGCGGCCGCATCCTCGGCGCCTCACTGCTCGGCGCCCGCGCCGGAGAAACGGCCGGTGAGCTGGCTGTCGCCATCGACGCGCGCCTCACCGCTCGCCGTCTCGGCGCCAGCATGCACGTGTATCCCACCTTCTCGCGCATCGCCCGGCGGCTCAGCGATCAGGCGTTCGTCGACGACGGGGTCAGCCCGCTCACCATGCGCCTGTTCGGTAGGTTCCGCGGCTAGCTACTTCGCGCGCTCCGCCTCGTCTCGCAGCTGGGCGAACACTGCGAGCAGGGTCTCGACGGACGGCCGGTCCACCGGAGTCTTGCTCGGCGCGAGGAGGCGCACGATGCCGGCGGCGTCAATGATGACGTCGCCGCCCAGCTGCAGAGAGTCCCCTTGGATGTCGCTCCACTTCTGCCCGGCCTTCATGAGCTCGCGATAGCGTTTGATGGTGGCCAGGTTCCACGAGCCGCGCAGCGAGCGGCGCATACCGAAGGCGGCGTACGTCTCTCGCCTCGCATCGACGAGCAGAGGGTAGGGAGATCCCGTCTCCTCGAGCCACGCCGGCGCCTTCGAGGCCGGCCCGAACGAGATCATCACGACGCGCGCGTCCAGCTCCTCGAAGTCACTCTGCCGGCGGCGCAACTGCGCCACGTGCTCGCGGCAGGGCAGTCAGCCGTAGTGCCGCAAGAAGATGAGCAAGGCGTCGGAGCCGCCGTCCAGCGCATCGGCGAGACCGTACGAGCCGCCTCGCGCCTCCGGCAGCTCGAACGGGGGCGAGGGCCGGCCAACCGCGGCGATCGCTGTAGGTGAGGAGCTCATGCGGGCAGTCTACATCTCCGTCGCTGTCGAGCGCGGGGACGCAGCGCGAGAGATTGGAGAAGCGCGGGCCGGGGGATGCAGGGCTTTGTGAGAACTCAACGACATAGGGGGCTGGATCGGCCGGCGGGATCGCGAGGCCGGCTGCGGGTCGGCGCGGCCTTGGCCGTCCTTCTCGCCGCGGTCCTGCTGCTGGCGGGGTGCGGGGAGAGCCAGGACTCCTCGGCGACGTCGGCGACGTCGGCGACGAGATCAGCGCCGACTGCGTACACCGACATCAGCCCCGCCGAGCTGGCCGGGATGCTCGAGCAGAAGGACTTCCTCCTGATCAACACCCACGTTCCCTACGCCGGCGAGATCGAGCAGACGGACCTCTTCCTCCGCTATGACCATGCCGCCGAGCTCGTCGAGCGCCTGCCGGCAGACAAGGGGGCGAAGATCGTCGTCTATTGCCGCAGCGACCGCATGAGCCGCATCGCCGTTGAGGAGTGGGCCAAGGCCGGCTACACGAACCTCTACAACTTGAGCGGCGGCTTCGAAGCCTGGGAAGCCGCCGGATATCCGCTCCTGCATCTCGGCCGTGAGTGACTGTCGGTTCAAGAATCCTTGTCCCCGCGGCAAGGTTTGAACCGACTCTGCTGTTGCCCCGTTTGTTGCCCTACCTCCCGACGATCAGCGACACATGAGCAACAGCCGGGGGTGATCCTTCAAGCCGGCGGCACATGTTGGTGTCGGTCACAGCAGACGCGCTCCGATGGCCCGGCTCCGACCGGCGTCGGTACCCGCCTTCTCCAGACGGGGTGGCGCTCATCCCTCGAGCTCCCCGAAGTAGCGATGCAGGGCCTCGGCGAGGGCCTTGCCCACTCCCTCGCATCTCCAGGCGAGCTCCGGCCGGGCCTCGCGGCCGAGGCGCAGGAACGCGGTCGCGATGCCACGGGCCTCGACGAAGGCGACGGCCACCTGGCGGGCCCTCATGGCGGCCACGCGGCAGGCGTCGGAGCAGTAGCGCCGGCGCCCGGTAGAGCCCTGGGGGAGAGGTCCTTTGCGCTGTAGGCAGGTGGTCATGCGCCGACGATAGGCGGCCTGTCACCGGCGCTTTCCGTAACACCCTCCGCTCCCGGATCGTAACGGGTCGCAGGCTCGACGAGAACTCCAGTTTGTCTCTTGCGCACGTCAAGGGGGAGGCAGGGTCGGCGCTTCGCAGTTCTACGCTTCGACCCGCCCCACCCCCCTCGCCGGCCGCGCCATGAGTCCTGATACGATCAGCTCTAGTTGGACGCGCTTCGTCAAGACGAGGAAGCTGCCGAGCCTCACGCTCCACGGTTTGCGGCACTCCTACGGCACCGACCTCTTCGAGCACGCGGTGGGGGCGGCAAGGAGTCGATGCTCAAGATCGTGCAGGAGCGCCTCGGTCACGCCGACCCGGCGACCACGGCGCGGATCTACCTGCACGTGACCGAGCAGGCGAGCGACAAGGCGGCGTCGGAGCAGGAGCTGCGCATCGCGAAAGCGATGGCTTCCGCCGCGTAATTGACGGAAACTAGCAACTTGTCAGCAACTTGAGGCTCCGGCCTCTTGCGGGGGAGAACGAAAAACCCCTGCAAACCAAGAATAGTGGGCCTATAGCTCAGTTGGTTAGAGCAGCCGACTCATAATCGGCCGGTCGCAGGTTCGAGTCCTGCTGGGCCCACCAACGTTGTCACAATCACAACGTGTCACCTGCAATCGGCTACCTTCCGATGTCCGGTCGCCTACCCGGTCGCCCGTGGGTGCTGTGCCCGGGGTCGGCCGTCGCAGCGCTCGGCCAAGCGTGTCGCACCCCTTCGCTCTGGCTGGGACGCCCTTTGCAGTTGCTGAGATTCGCCAAGACAGGCCGTGCGGCCTTTGTCCGGCGAAGGTCAGGGGTTCGACTCCCCTGCGGTCCACCCCTGACTCGCGGCGAAACCGCGTGCTCGGGATCCTCCGCTACAGAGCGCTCGACAGCGCCCCTCAAGCATCGCGGGAGCCGCCGAGGCGCCTCCCGCGGCGCCGAACGTACACCTTCACGGCCTCTGCGCCAAAGAAGACGATCATGGCGGAGTAGTACACCCAGAGCAGCAGGGCAACCACGGAGCCGGCCGCCCCGAACGACGACGTCCATGTGATGCGGGCGACGTACAGCCCGATCAGGAGCCGCCCGGCGTTGAAGAGCAGTGCCGTGACGAAAGCCCCGAGCCACAAGTCAGCCCAGTTCGGTCTGATGCTCGGCACGAAGCGGAACAGGGCCGCAAAGAGCACGGTGAGCAGGCCGAGCGTGACGAGGAAATCGGCTGCGCGTAGTGTCGCGGCGGCTGCCGGCCACGAAGCTCCGATCTCGCCGGCCACCCAGTTCCAACTCGTGGTGACCACGAGCAGGACGAGCAGCACGAAGCCAAAGACGAGCATGAGCGCCATGTTCTTGAGGCCCTGGAGCAGGAAGCCAAGGAGCTGCCCGCGCACGCTCTTCGTCTGCGTCTCCTCGACGTCCCACATGACGTCGAGCGCGGTCCGCATCGCCGAGACCGCCCCAGAGGCGCCAAAGAGCAGCAGGATACTGCCGGCGACGAACGCCGCGATGTTAGCTCCAGGTCTTCGAGCGTTCGTCAGGATGGTGCCGACGGCATCCGACACCTGTGGGCCGGCTCTGTCGCGCACTTGCGTGAGGAGAAGGTCGTGTGCAGCGCCGTCGCCATAGATGTAGCCGGCCAGGCCGACCCCGAAGAGGAGGAGCGGCGCCAGGGCGAGGAGCGCGTAGAACGACAGCGCGGCGGAGTGCTGCATCGCCTTGTCGCTGAGCCACTCCTCCAGCGTCTCTGTGATCGCGCCGGCCACCCGTTTCATCGCTGCTCCTCCCGGCATCGGGCCCGCGGGACGCGTGCCTTTCCCGACTACCCACCCGAGATGCTCGCTTCCCGGGGGGTCTCCCTCAAATACCACGCACCGTGAGAGTGACCCCGCGACCAGCTCTGGGGCGTGCACAAGAAGTGGAGCAACGAAAGGGGTCAGGTCACGCGTTCTGCCAGCGCCTCGTGGCGCGCTGACAGCCAGTGCGCCTGTGCCGCGCCTCAGACGGTAACAAGGGCCGATGACCTCAGTCGTCGCCGTAGTACTTGCTATGCGCCCAGTCCGCCAAGTGGTCTACTGCATTTGACAGCTCGTACTTGTCTTCGACCGAGAGGCTGCTCGCCATCAGGTCCCAGGTTCCGTCGCCGGGGGACTCGTCAAACTTCGAGGTGTCCATCAGCGCCAGAATCGTCTCTGCCCAGCCACCTGCAGAGTCATCGAGGTCGGGCGCGGGCTGGATCCGGAGCACCTTGGCGCACTCGGAGAAAGCGTCGACGATGCTCTCTGTCTCGCCCTTCGGATGGGGCAGCATCAAGGCTCTGCGAGCGTCGCGTAGCTTCTCCGCAAGGTGCATGTAGTCCTCGTTGATCATCCCGACTCCTCCCGTAGCTGCAGGCAGCCTACGACCTATCTCGGGCAGCGGCAACAGGGCGCAGCGTGCGCCTCGTCGCTCCCGGCGGGCGTTTCGGGTCCGTTGCCAGGGGTCTGGGCCCAGCCGCGGCTCATAGTCACGTCGAGGAAGCACGGATCTAACGGGTCATGAAGTGAATGGTCGCTCCGATCATCCATACCGAGCCGGTGAGACACACCATGCCGAACTCCACCAACACGCCGATGCCGGTGGCCTTGAGCGTCTTCACGCTGGCCTGGAGAGCGGCGCGTAAGTCCCGGCGGCGCGCGTACTCGCTCGCGAGCAGCCCGACGCCAAAGCCGACGAACAGACCGACCACCGGGATCACGAACATGCCCACCACGGCCGAAATCATGGCCACAGCGATGGAGCGCTTGGGGATCTGCTGGTGTCTCAGCTTGCGCCCGGTCAGAACGGCGCTGGCCGACCAGCCCACAGTCACCATGAGCGCGCCGACGACCGCGGCTGTCCAGGCGGCAGGGGAGCCCATGATCCAGGCCCACACGATCAGCGTGACGATGGCCAGCACGCTCCCGGGCAGCACCGGGTACACCGCCCCGATCGCGGCGACAGCCAGGAGGAGCCCGGCCACCATAGTGACGACGATCTGGGTATCCACGGCTTCATCCTGCCACCGCCCGGTCCACGGCGATACCGCCCACCGAAGCTCTCTGGCGGCGACACGTGTTGAGCCGTCGTTTCGTCCTCAGTGCGCTCCGCAGGAGCAGGCGAACAGAACGCCGTTGAGAATCACGTCACCAGCACGGTAAGCACGCTGCGCGGGTGCCCCCTACCGGGTCCTGACTCCCAGTGGTGTGCAGCGTGGAGTGGTAGCCTCGGGGCATCGGCGAAGCAGAAGGCAAGGAGAGTGTGAGGCGATGAACGAGAAGTTCGATGTCGTCGTGCTGGGCGCCGGTCCGGGCGGGGAAGTGGTCGTCTCTCGGCTGACTGCGAAGGGTCTGCATGTGACGCTCGTCAAGCGCGAGCTGATCGGCGGAGAGTGCGCCTACTGGGCCTGCGTGCCCCGCAAGACGCTGCTGCGTCCGCCGGAGATCAGCGAACAGGCCGCGCGGGGCGCGGGCATCGACGCCGGCGCTCTCGATTGGGCGCGGGCGTCCGCCTGCCGCGACTACATGGTGAGCGACTACGACGACCGCAAGCGGATGGAAGAGTAGGCGCGCATGGGCGTCACGGTGGTCAAAGGCGAGGGCCGGCTTGCCGGTCCCGGTGCCGTGACCGTAGGGGACCGTCGACTCGAGGCCAGCCACGTGGTGGTAACCACCGGGTCGACGCCGCATATCCCAACGATCGACGGTCTCAGCGAGGCGGGCTTCTGGACGAACCGTGAGGCCACGGCGCTGAAGACCGTCCCGGCCAGCGCCGCGGTCGTCGGCGGCGGTCCCGTGGGCATCGAGCTTGCGCAGATGTTGGCCGGCTACGGTTCTCGTGTGACCCTCATCCAACGTCCCCAGACCCTCCTCGACCGCGAGGACGCGGCTGTTGGCACGGCACTTGAGGACGCACTGGTGTCCGGGGGCATAGAAGTGCGCACCGGC
This sequence comes from Thermoleophilia bacterium, assembly GCA_038321515.1. Lineage (GTDB taxonomy): Bacteria > Actinomycetota > Thermoleophilia > UBA2241 > UBA2241 > CAIXSE01. Next base: position 17,752 of record JBBQFA010000013.1, read on the forward strand.
GTGAGCGTGCGAGCGGCGCGCCGGGACGGCGGCGAGAAGTCGCTGGAACTGGATGACGGGAGCGAAATTCGAGCCGCGGAGCTGCTCATCGCCAGCGGCCGACGGCCCAACGTGAGCGACATCGGTGTCGACAGCGTGGGAATCAGCGGCCCTGAGACGCTCGCAATCGACGACGACGGTCGTGTGATCCGCGGCCCCAAAGGGTTATGGCGGTCGGCGACGTCACGGGGGTCGCCCTGTTCACCCATGTCGCCAAGTACCAGGCGCGCGCGGTGGCCGCCAACATCGTGCACGCCATGCGCGGCGACGGTGCACCTCGCAGGCTCGACTATCGTGCGGTCCCGCGCGTCGTGTTCCGTTCCCCCGAGGTCGCTGCCGTCGGCCTGACCGGGCGCGAGGCCGAGCGCGCCGGCATAAGGGTCCGCGGCGCGACGGTCGAGATGGCCAGCATCGCGCGCCCCTTCACCTATGAGCAGGAGCCGCGAGGCGCCCTGCGGCTTCTCGTGGACGAAGGGACCGGAGTCGTGGTGGGCGCGTGGGCGATGGGGCCCTTGGCAAGCGAGTGGATACACATCGCATCCCTGGCCGTGGCGGCGCGGCTGACGGCCGCGTTCCTTCGCGACAGTATCTACCAGTTCCCCACGTTCTCAGAGGCCTACCTGAACGCCGCGAAGGAGCTCACGCAGTGATGCAGTGGGGGTCCCCCCGAGTGTCTCCGATCGGCTCGCCTGGCGCCGGCACTTCGGGCCGGCGAGCTCAGGCTGCGTGCTGGGGTCCCCAAGCCCTCTGGTGGTCGCCCGCGAAGCGCGCGAAGCTCGCGGGCGGCCTGCCGATGAGGCGCTCGACGTCGTCGCTCACGGCCGACAGCTTGCCGGCGCGCATCTCGGCGCTCAGCTCAACGAGCGCCGCGCTGGCGGCGATGCCCTCGGCGTCGCGCGGCGGCCGGCCGGCGTCTTCGGACTCGTCAACGTAGCGCACCGGCCGACCGATGACCGCCGTCACAGTCGTCGCCATCTCCTCTCCCGTCAGGCCATCCGGGCCGGTGAGCACGTAGGCGGCGCCATCGTGCCTGCCGCTGAGCAAGACCGCCGCCGCAGCAGCCGCCACGTCGCGCGTGTCCACCGAACTGAGGCGCGCCTGGCCGAGCGGCAGGCGAAAGAAGCTCTGCTCGCGGATCGTCGGTGCGTAGAGGGTGACGAAGTTCTGCATGAAGGCGTTGGGCCGCAGGATGGTGTAGGCGAGCCCCGACGACACGACGATCTCTTCCGCTTGGCGATGCCAGAGGCTCAAGGAGTCGCGACCGTGCGGCGCGTCGTGCATGGAATGACGCACGATGCGCTCGACGTCGCCTCGGCGCGCCGCGTCGACGACGGCGCGTACATACGCCGTTGCAGATGGAACTTGCGGCGTCAACAGGTAGATGCTGCCGGCGCCGCGACAGGCCGCGGCCAGTGTCGCCGGCGAGTCGAAGTCGACAACGACCGACCGTGCGCCGGCCGGCAGCGCGTCGGCATGGCTAGAGCGACGCCGGCCGGCGCGCACCTCGGCGCCCGCCTCAGCGAGCAGGCGCACAAGCTCGCGCCCCACCG
>JBBQFA010000014.1:0-19060 GCA_038321515.1 Thermoleophilia bacterium
GTGATAGGCGGCGATCGCGTCGTTCAGCTTCTTTTCCGTCTCTTCCGAGATCTCGCTCGTGTCGCGGATGTCGGCCAGTACGTCGGCGGCCTGGCTGCGCAGGTAGTCGCGCAGGCCTTCGAGGAACGGGCGCACACGCGCCACTTCAAGGTCGTCAAGGAAGCCCTCGTTGCCGGCGAAGATGACGGCGACCTGCTCTTCCATCGGCGTGGGGTCGAAGCGGCCCTGGTTGAGCACCTGGACCATGCGCTCACCGCGCGCCAGCGTGCGCTTGGTGATCTCGTCGAGGTCGGAGCCGAACTGGGCGAACGCCTGCAGTTCGCGGTACTGGGCCAGGTCGCCCTTGAGCCGGCCGGCGACCTGGCGCATGGCCTTGACCTGCGCTTTGCCGCCCACTCGGCTGACCGAGATGCCGACGTTGATGGCCGGGCGGATACCGGAGTAGAAGAGCTCGCTCGTGAGGAAGATCTGCCCGTCCGTGATGGAGATCACGTTGGTCGGGATGTAGGCGGACACGTCGCCGGCCTGTGTCTCGATGACCGGCAGGGCGGTGAGCGACCCGCCGCCCAGCTCGTCGTTGAGCTTCACGGCGCGCTCGAGCAGCCGCGAGTGCAGGTAGAAGACGTCGCCGGGGAACGCTTCGCGGCCCGGCGGGCGGCGCAGCAGCAGCGACATCTGGCGGTACGCGTCGGCCTGCTTGGAGAGGTCGTCGTAGAAGCACACCGCATGCCGGCCGCTGTACAGGAAGTACTCGGCCATGGCGCAACCGCCGTAGGGCGCGAGGTACTTGAGCGGAGCCGACGCTGAGGCGGTGGCGGCGACGACGATGGTGTACTCCATCGCGCCGTACTCTTCGAGCTTCTGGACGACCTGCATGACCGTCGAGGCCTTCTGGCCGATGGCGACGTAGACGCAGATCTCGTCCTGACCCTTCTGGTTGATGATCGTGTCGACGATGATCGAGGTCTTGCCGGTCTGGCGGTCGCCGATGATGAGCTCGCGCTGGCCACGCCCGATCGGGATGATGGAGTCGATGGCCTTGATGCCGGTCTGGAGCGGCTCGATGACCGGCTGGCGCTCGACCACGCCCGGGGCCTTGAACTCGACCGGGCGGAACTGGTCGGTCTCGATGGGGCCCTTGTCGTCGAGCGGACGCCCGAGCGGGTCGACCACGCGGCCGACCATGGCCTCACCGACAGGCACCTGGAGCACGCGGCCGGTGCGCTTGACGAGGTCGCCCTCTTTGATGAGGGTGTTCTCGCCGAGGAGCACGGCGCCGACGTTGTCTTCTTCGAGGTTGAGGGCCAGCCCGATGACGTCGTGAGGGAGCTCGAGCATCTCCATGGCCACGCAGTTGCGCAGGCCGTAGATGCGAGCGATCCCGTCGCCGACCTCGAGGACCGTGCCGACCTCTTCGACCTCTACCTCGGCCTGGTAGTCCTCGATCTGGGCCTTGAGGACCGAGGCGATCTCTTCGGGTCGCAACTTCACTGGGCGTCACCTCTCACTTCTGCGGTAGCCAGCCGGCGGCGCAGCTGGCGGATCCGTGCTTTGACGCTGCCGTCGACGATCACGTCGCCGATGCGCAGGACGAGGCCGCCGATGATGGTCGGGTCGACCCGGCGCGCGAGCTCGACCTTGCGGCCGGTAGCCGCGTGGACACGGGCGGCGATCTTCTTCTCTGTCTCGGGAGTAAGCTCGGTGGCCGAGACCACGTCGACCTTGACGACGCCCTCTTCGACGACCGCGAGGGCGTCGTAGGCAGCGTGCAACTCGGGCACGACGGCAAAGCGGCCGCGCTCGAGCATGAGCTGGAGCGCGCTGGTGAGCAGGGGCTGCGCACCGCGCGTGATCTCGACGAGCACGCGCTGCTTGGCGGCCGTGTCGACCTGCGGGTCGGCAAGCACGTCGCGCAGCGAGGCCGAGGCCGCGAGAGCGGCGACGAAGTCGCCCAGCTCGCGACGCACCGGCTCGACGGCGCCGGCTTCGCGCGCCGCGTCGAACAGGGCGTGGGCGTAGACCCGGGCGACCTGCTCTTCGCTCACCCGATGCCCTCCGCGCCGAGCTTCTCGATGTCGAGCTCGGCGAGCGCCTCGTCGATGAGACGCTGCTGATCGGCGGCGCTCAGGCTGCTCGCCGCCACCTTTTCGGTGGCGAGTGCCGTCAGTTCGGCGATCTGACCCTTGATCTCGCGCAGAGCCGCGCGCGTGTCACGCTCAATCTGCTCGTGCGCCTTCTCGAGCACGCGCTCCGACTGCACTTTGGCCGCGGCCATGATCTCGGCCTTGGCGTGCTCGGCCGTCGTGCGCGAGCGCTCGAGGATCTCCTCGGACTCGCCGCGAACCTTGGCGAGCGTGGCCTTGTATTCCTCGAGCAGGCGCAGCGCCTCGGCGCGCGTCTCCTCGGCCACGTCCATGCTCTGCTGGATGCCGTTGCGGCGTTCATCGATGATCTTCTGGAGCGGCCCAAAGGCGTACTTCCAGAGGATGAACACGGCGATGCCGAACGTGATCAGCGTCCAGACCATGAGGCCGGGGTCAAAACTGAGCATGCAGACTCCCTCTCGTCGCTACGTCGCGAACGTCAGGCTTCGGCGATCAGGCGACGAAGATGAGGATCAGGGCCACCACGAAGGCGTAGAGCGCGACCGCCTCGGTGACACCGATGCCGATGAACATGTTGGTGCGCACGTCGCCCGAGACCTCGGGTTGGCGGGCGATGGATTCGAGCGCTTTGCCGATCATGATGCCGAGACCGACGCCGGGGCCGACGGCCCCGAGGCCCATGGCAAGGCCTGCGCCAAGCAGTTTCGCAGCCTCTGGGTTCATGCACTGACCTCCTGAAGATGGTTCTTCGACTGCGATGCAGTCACGTCAATGGTCCTGGTCGAGGGCACCGCCGATGTACACGGCGGAGAGGATGGCGAAAATGAACGCCTGGATGACGGCGACGAAGATCTCGAACAGGTAGATGAGGACCGAGGCGCCCTGCAGGGCGACGGCCACGAGGTAGCTCTGGAAGATCAGCGCCATGGCGAAGAAGACCGCGAGGATGGCGTGCCCCGCGACCATGTTGGCGAAGAGACGCACCGAGAGCGAGATGAGCCGGAAGATCTCGCTGACGGCGTGGATCGCCCAGATGATCTGCTTGAGCACGGGCGGCGCGCCGGCCGGAGCCCAGGCGCGCACGTAGCGGAGCGCCCCGTTCTTGCGGATGCCGGCGTAGTGCGTGAAGACGAAGGTGAAGAGGGCGAGCATGAGCGTGACGTTGAGGTTGGCGGTGGGGGCGTAGAACGACGGCTGATGGTGCTCGCCGAACGGCAGCGGGATCAGGCCGACGATGTTGTTCACGAGGATGAAGAGGAACACGCCGCCGACGTACGGGAACCAGGTGGCCTTGCCGCTCTTCATCACCGACCCGACGATGCCGTCACGCGACAGCTCGTACAGCGCCTCCATGGCGTACTGAAAGCGCCCCGGGTGCACCTTGAGCGTGCGCGAGATGAGGATCGTCAGGACGACGATGACGGCCACGGCGACCCAGAGGTAGGCAACCGTCTTGGTGACCGAAAGGTCGAAGGGGCCGATGGTCGGCAGCGGGATGAGGACCTCACGCTCGAACTCGCCGGCGACCTCGAACTCCAGCTTCTCGCCGCCGGGCAGCAGCGCCAGGATGACGAGGCCGCCAATGAGGAGGAAGCCGATGATCCAGCGCTTGGGGTGCTTCACTGCAGCCTCGCCTGGCCGGCCGGCTGGGCAGCCTGCGCATAGGTGAACGGCCGCATCAGCATGTAGACGGTGAAGCTCGCGAGAAAGGCGAGCGCGGCGGTCGCGAACGCCGGGCGGTCGACCAGCCCGATGAGGAGCAGCGCGGTGAGCACGACCAGGAGGCGCACGAACATGCCGCCCACGGCGAGCCCGAGCGCAAGATCGCGCCGGTCGCGGGCCCGGCGCCAGGTGAGCGCGTCGAGGGCCCAGTAGAGGACGACGAGACCGGCCCCGACGAGCGCCGCCCAGACCGGCCTGCCGAGCAGGCCGGCGACGGCGGCGCTCACCACGACGAGCGCCACGAGGACGAGCGGTACGACAGCCTGCCTGCGCATGAGTCTCGTCCTCCCGGGGGCGCTCACTTCGTCTCCAGATATATGGCGTAGAGCGCCAAGGCGAACCCGGCGAACACGCCGATCACCACGAACACAGGGAACGTGCCCACGACCCAGTCGATGCCGGCGCCGACGCCGAGACCGATGGCGACTCCGGCAAGGAGCAGAAAGGCGACGGACTCGGCTGACGCCGATGAGCTCCGTCGCTCGGGGTCGTGCCCGTCCTGAGGTGACCGTGGCGTCAAACTATACCTGCCGCTGAGGAGACCTGCAACGCGGTGCGTCCAGGGCGCCGGGCAGGGCTGCGGCGGCGTGAAGACCCGCGGCTCGCGGCGCTGTCAGCGAACCTGTTGGTCGTCATCCTCACCGCCCTCGGAAGGGTTACGGCCGACGCCGGGCGCCAGCGGATCGGGCAGCCCCTGGCGGCGCGAACGAAAGCGGCTGAGCAGCCGCGCCATGTAGGTCGTCGAGACGATCGCCGCCACACCGAAGACCACGATCGCCGGCGTGTAGCGCTGCTGCGTGGCGATGGCGAGGCCGCTGAGGCACAGGCACCAGGCGTACAGCAGCAGTACGCTCTTGCGCTGCGAAAAGCCGTGCACCAGCACGAGGTCGTGGTGCACGTGGTCCTGGCCGGGCGAGTAAAAGGGCACCCCCCGGCGCCAGCGCCGCCACACGATGATGAAGAGGTCGACGAACGGCACGCCGAGCACGAGCAGCGGCAGAACGAGAGCCACGGCCGCGGTGCCCTTCATCACGCTCTGGACGCTGATGCAGGCGAGCACGAATCCGAGCAGCATGGACCCGGCGTCCCCCATGAAGATACTGGCCGGATAGAAGTTGAAGCGCAGAAAGGCGAAGGTCGCGCCGGCCAGCACGGCGGCGAGCACGCCCATCGCCGGGAAGCTCGTGCCCAGAGCGATGATCGAGAAGGTCAGCGCCGAGATGCCGCACACGCCGGCGGCGAGGCCGTCCAGGCCGTCGATGAAGTTCACCATGTTGACGATCATCGCCATCCAGAACCCGGTGACGAGGATCGACACGAGCAGTGGGAAGTGCCACATGATGTCGGTGAACGGCACACCCATGCGCGTGATGCGCGTGTCGAAGTAGATAGCCACGCCGATGGCGAGGAGCTGGCCGATGAATTTGACACTCGGCTCGAGCTCGTAGAGGTCATCGAAGAGGCCCACGGCGACGACGATGGTCGCGCCACCGATGATGCCCCACACGGGCCGGTCGACCTCGACGAGCAGCATGACCGGGATCATCCACCCGAGGTACATGCCGAGACCACCGAGCAGCGGCGTCGCGAACTCGTGCATACGGCGGTCATCGCTCGGCGTGTCGACCGCACCGGTGTGGTGCGCGAGGCGGCCCATGAGCGGCGTGAGCACGTAGACGAGCAGCGCTGCGATGAGAAAGCCGAGAACGGCCGAGCGCAGCGGGCTCGAGAGGCTCAAAGGGCCGCCGATGGCAGCTCCTCCTTGTGCAGGTTCACGCCGGCCTCGGCGAGCATCGACGCGGAGAGCTCGTCGGGGTAGCCCTCCAGGTAGTGGATCTCCGTGACGCCGCAGTTGATGAGCATCTTGGCGCACAGGACGCAGGGGTGCAGCGTCGTGTACAGCGTGGCGCCTTCGATGGCGACACCGTGGAGGGCCGCCTGGATGATCGCGTTCTGCTCGGCGTGGATAGCGCGACACAGCTCGACACGCTCGCCCGACGGGATACCGAGCTGCTCGCGCATGCAGCCCACGTCGAGGCAGTGGGAGACTCCCCGCGGGGCGCCGTTGTAGCCGGTCGCGAGGATGCGCTTGTCACGCACCAGCACGGCGCCCACTTGACGGCGCAGGCAGGTGGAGCGGGTCGCCGCCTGTCGGGCGAGCTGGAGAAAGTACTCGTCCCAGCTCGGCCGACGTCGCGGCGCGGCGCTCCCGGCGCCGCTGTCGGGGCGGTCGCGGAGTGGTGCGCCTTCGGCGCCCCCCTCGATACCTCTGCTTCGTCGGGTATTCACAGGAACTCGTACAGCGGGAAGCGCTCGAGCAGATCGAGCACCTCGTGGCGGATCTCGGCCAGGGCGACGTCGCTGTCGCGGGCCGCGAGGGAGCGCAGCATGAGCTCGCCGGTCTGGCGCATCTCGGCCTCCATGAAGCCCCTCGTGCTCACCGCCGGCGAGCCGACGCGGAGCCCGCTGGCTACATTGAACGACGCGTCCTCGAACGGCACCACGTTGCGGTTGGCGGTGATGTTGACCCGCTCCAGGAGATCCTGGTACTCGAGGCCGTTCAGGCCAGTGCCACGCAGGTCGAGAAGCGCCAGGTGGACGTCGGTACCGCCGGAGACGAGGCGCAGGCCGCCCTCGGCCAGCGTCTCCGCCAAGGCGGCGCAGTTCTTGACGATCTGCCGCTGCAGGCGCTGGAACTGCTCGCTCTGGGCGATCTTGAGGCAGGCCGCCTTGGCGGCGATGACGTGCATCAGCGGGCCACCCTGCATGCCCGGGAACACGGCCCGGTCGATCGCCTGGGCGTACTCCCGGCGACACATGATGAGGCCGGCCCGCGGCCCCGTGAGCGTCTTGTGGGTCGTACTGGTGACGACCTCGCAATACGGCACCGGGTTGGGGTGTACGCCCGCGGCGATGAGCCCGGCGATGTGGGCGATATCGGCGAGCAGCAGGGCGCCGCACTCGTCGGCGATCTCGCGGAAAGCTGCGAAGTCGACGATGCGCGGGTACGAACTGTAGCCGCAGATGATGAGCTTCGGCTTGTGCTCCAAGGCCAGAGCGCGGACCTCGTCCATGTCGACGATCTCGGTGTCGGCCCGCACGTGGTAGGGCACCACATCGTACGTGCGGCCCGAGTAGTTGATGCCGAGGCCGTGCGTCAGATGGCCTCCATGAGCCAGCGCCATGCCCATGATCGTGTCGCCGGGCTCGAGGAGCGCGAACAGCGCCGCGAGGTTGGCGGACGAACCGGAGTGCGGTTGCACGTTCACGTGTTCGGCGCCGAACACCTCTTTGCAGCGATCGATGGCGAGCTGCTCGACCTTGTCGACGACGTCGCAGCCGCCGTAGTAACGCGCCCCGGGCGTACCCTCGGCGTACTTGTTGGTCAGCACCGAGCCGGTGGCCTCGAGGACCGCTCGGCTGGCGAAGTTCTCACTGGCGATGAGCTCCAGCGTCTCCTGCTGGCGGATGAGCTCGCTGCGCAGCAGTTCGTTGAGCTCCGGGTCGAGGTGATAGAGCGGCTCCCGCCGCCACTCCCGGCCGACAGGGCTCACGCCGGCTCGTCTCCCAGCTCGATGAGCTCCACGCGATGCTGGTGGCGGCCACCCTCGAAGGGCGTGCTGAGAAAGACCTCGGTGATCGCCCAGCCCTCGTCCTCGCTGAGCAGGCGGCCGCCCATGCACAGGACGTTGGCGTCGTTGTGCCGGCGCGCCATCTCGGCAAGGTGCGGGGCGAGGCAGTCGGCGGCGCGCACGCCGGCGTGGCGGTTGGCCGACATGCAGATGCCGAGACCGGTGCCGCAGACAAGCAGCCCGCGCTCGACCTCACCGGAGGCGACCATGGCCGCCACCTTGTGCCCGAAGTCCGGGTAGTCCACAGAGGGCACGTCCGAGTCGGTGCCCACGTCGATGACCTCGTGACCCTGGGTGCGCAGGCGGCGCACCACGGCCTGCTTGAGAGCGAACCCTCCATGGTCGGCACCAGCGGCGATCTTCATGGCATGCTCCTTCTGGTCTGGCGGGCAGGCGGACTCGTACACCCCGCACCAGGCCCCGCGCGAGCGGGCGGTGCGGGCGGCGCTGCGACCTCGTCGTTCAGGTCGCCGATTGTATCAGTCCGTGCGCCGCGGGACCCTTCGGGCCGGCGCCCGCTCAATAGCTCTTCCGTGCATCAGTCCGGCAGCGAGAGCTCGCCCCGCAGCACCGGCTGGACCGCCCCGCCGACAAGGACGTCGACGATGTTCTCCGCTGTGCCCGAGACGGCGACGGTGAGGAAGCTGGGCCTGCCGATCTGCTGCCCCTGGAGCACGACGCGCTCCTCCCCCGGCGGCAGCACGCCCGCGCGCGCCATGTACGCGGCGAGCGGCCCGGCGGCGCTGCCGGTGGCCGGATCCTCGGTGATCCCGGCGAACGGGAACAGGCCGCGGGCCTCGATCCAGGGACGATCCTGGCCGGTGAAGGCGCACGGATACACCTCCGCGTACCGGCGCTCGAAATCGGCGGCAAGCTGGATGTCGATGGATACCCGGGCGAGCGCCCGTTGGGAGACGAGCGGGATGATCGTGTAGCAGAGGCCGGTGTCGACCGACACCGGGTCGAACTCAGGATGGAGGTCTTCGTGGTCGAGGCCAAGCACGGCGGCGGCCGACCCGCGCGGCGCAGGAGCGTGGAACACCGGCGCGCGCTGGTGCACAGTCGCTCCGGTCGGGACGCCGCCGGTGACGCGTACCTCCACGACCGTCGGCCCGACACCAAGCTCCAGGACAACGCGGGTGACCGGCGAGGTGGCGGCGACCACGCCAAGGCGCACCAGTACGCAAGCGGTGCCGACGCTGGGGTGCCCGGCGAACGGAAGCTCGACAGCCGGAGTGAAGATGCGCACGCGCGCGTCGCCGCCGGCCTCGGGCGGCGTCACGAACGTCGTCTCCGAGAGATTCATCTCGCTGGCGGTGGCCTGCATCTGCACGACGGTGAGCCCATCGGCGTCGGGGAACACCGCCAGCGGGTTGCCCGCGAACGGGCGGTCGGTGAACACGTCGACCTGGTAGAACGGCAGCGTCCTCATGGCGACGGTCACTCCTCTCCGGCGACGGCCAGCAAGGCGGCCACGCCCTTGTCGTCGATACTCCCCTGACGCAGGATACGCCAGCGACCCTCGCCGTCGTAAAGGCTGAGGTCGACGACCGTCGACGCCTCGCCACTCACGGGCCCGGCGTCGAGGACAAGGTCGCAGGCCGCCAGAAGGGCTCGGTCGACGGAGCCGACCGAGCCGGGAGCGGCGCTCCCGCTCGGGTTGGCGCTCGAGGCGAGCAGCGGGTACGGCAGGTCTGCGAGCGCCCGCGCGGCTTCGGGCCAGGCGGGCACGCGCACGCCCAGAGTGGCAGTCGTGGTCGTCTTCAGGCCGAAGGCACCCTGCTCCCGGTGCGGCACGGAGCCCGCCGGCGGAAAGCCCAGCCCCGGCGGGTACGGCAGCAGCAGCGTGAACGGCCCCGGCAGCAGACGCCGCGCGGCGGCGAGCGTCCGGGGCGCCAGAGCGAGAGATGTCTCGAGAAGCTCGAACGTGGGATAGATCACCTGAAGCGGCTTGCCGGCGTCACGCCCCTTTGCCGCGATCACCGCCTGATGCACCGCCGGCGTGAGCACACCGCCGATGCCGTACACGGTGTCCGTCGGGAAGCAGACGAGATGCGCCGCGGCGATGTCGCCCGCGAGGCGGCGCGGGTCCCGGACGCCGGCGGCGGAGAGATCGATGCGGCGGGCGGGCCTCACGAACGCCGCGGCTGGTCGGAGGCCGACGCGCCCGCGCCGGCTGAGGCGCCGCCGGTAGATCCCGCAGCGGCCGGGCCGGCGGCGGCGGCCGGCGTCTCCGCCGCCGCGACCGGCCGCACCGGCACGCCTCTCGCCGTGAGGTAGGCCTTGGCCGCGGCGATGCTGTAGGTGCCGAAGTGGAAGATGCTCGCCGCCAGCACGGCGTCGGCCTCGCCCTCCGTGAGCCCCGCGGCGAGGTGCTCGAGCGTGCCGACACCGCCGGAGGCGATCACCGGCACGCCGACCGCCCGCGCCACTGTCCGCGTGAGCTCCAGGTCGTAGCCGTCCAGCGTGCCGTCGCGATCCATGCTGGTGAGCATGAACTCGCCGGCGCCAAGCGCCGCGGCGCGCACGGCCCACGCGACGGCGTCGATGCCCGTCGGGGTACGGCCGCCGTGGACGTACACCTCCCAGCGCGGCGCGCTCCCCTCTTCCCCGCTCCCCGGGACGCGCTTGGCGTCGATCGCGACGACGATGCACTGCGCGCCGAAACGCTCGGCGCAGCGGCGGATCAGCTCGGGATCCTCGACCGCCGCCGTGTTCATCGTCACCTTGTCCGCGCCCGCGGCGAGGATCCGGCGCACGTCGTGGACGCTGGAGAGTCCGCCGCCGATGGTGAACGGGATGAAGACCTGCTCGGCGCACCGCGCCGCGAGCTCGACGATGGTGTCGCGGCGCTCGTGCGAGGCGGTGATGTCCAGGAAGATGAGCTCGTCGGCGCCCTCGGCGTCGTAGCGCGCCGCCAGCTCCACGGGGTCGCCGGCGTCGCGAATGGCGACGAAGTTGACGCCCTTGACCACGCGCCCGTCACGGACGTCGAGGCACGGGATGATGCGCTTGCGGTGCACGACGGCGGCCGTCAGCCGGCGAAGACGGCCTGGGCGTCGGCCAGCGTGAACGACTTCTCGTAGAGGGCGCGGCCCACGATCACGCCGACCACCTTCGGCGCATCCAGTCGCTTGAGACGCCGGAGGTCGTCGAGCAGGGCGACGCCGCCGGCGAGGATGATCTCGAGCGGAGCGACCTCCGCAAGGTCCCTCAGGCCCGGCAGATTCGGCCCGCCGAGCATGCCGTCGCGGGCCGTGTCGGTGTAGATCACGCGCTGCACACCGTGCTCGGCAAGGATCTTGGCGAAGTGGATGGCGCTCATCTGGGAGCGCTCCTGCCAGCCGTGCGTGGCGACCATGCCGTCGGTACAGTCGAGCCCGACGACGAGACGCTCGCCGAGCCAGTTCACTGCGTCGTCGAGGAGGGCGAGCGCCGTCACCGCCGCCGTACCCATGATCACCCAGTGCACGCCGATGCCGGCCACGACGGCAAGGGCCTTGGCGCTGCGGATGCCGCCGCCGTACTGCACGGGTATGTCCAGCGTCTTGACGATGCGCTCCACGAGATCGACGTTGACGAGCTCGCCTGTACGCGCGGCGTCGAGGTCGATCACGTGCAGGGCTTCGGCGCCCTGGTCTTGCCAGTAGCGCGCGAGATCGACGGGGTCGTCACTGAACACCGTCACATCGTCGAAGTCACCGCGCCGCAGGCGCACCGCCTTGCCGTCCTGGATGTCGACGGCGGGGAACACGATCATGTGGGGCGTGCCTCCTGGTGGACGTGGGCGACAAAGGTGGCCAGCAGCGCCAGCCCGACGCGTGAACTCTTCTCCGGATGGAACTGTACCGCCCAGACGTTGTCGCGCGCCACTGCGGCGACCACCGGCCCGCCGTAGTCGGTGGTCGCCGCCACGATCGAGCCGTCGACCGGGACGGCCGCATAGGAGTGCACGAAGTAGACGATCGCGGGTGCCGGCAACCCGCGGGCCATGCCCGCGCCGGCCGGCCCCCACGCCAGGTCGTTCCAGCCGATGTGCGGTACCTTGAGGTCCGTCTGGATGCGCTCGACGGTGCCGGGGAACACGCCGAGGCCCTCCCAGCGGCCGCCCTCGCCGCTACTCTCGAACAGGAGCTGAAGGCCGAGGCAGACGCCGAGAAAGGGAGTACCGGCCGCGATGCGCTCGAGGACGGCGGCCCCGAGGCCGCCGTCCTCGAGCCGCGCGGCCGCATCGCGAAAGGCGCCGACGCCGGGCAGCACCACGCCGGCGGCATCGCGCACCGCGGTGGCGCTCTGCGTGACACGCACGTCCGCGCCGCTGCGCTCCAGCGCCTTTACGACACTGGCGAGGTTGCCCATGCCGTAGTCGACGACGGCGATGCGCGGCGTCTGCACGCGCCCTGTCAGAGGATGCCCTTGGTGGACGGCACGTCGTTGTCGCGCCCGTGCCGCTCGCAGGCCTGCGCGAGCGCCCGGGCGAAGCCCTTGAAGACCGCCTCCACGATGTGATGTGCATCGCTGCCGGCCAGCAGGCGCACGTGGAGCGTCATGCCGCACTGTGTCGCCAGAGAGCGCAGAAAGTGCGCCGTGAGTTCAGCGTCAAAATCGCCGAGGCGCACGCCGGCCAGTTGCAGATCGTGAGCGAAGTACGGCCGCCCCGAGAGGTCGAGCGCGACCAGCGCGAGGGCCTCGTCCATGGGCAGCAGAAACGACCCATAGCGGCGGATGCCGCGCTTGTCGCCGAGGGCCTCGCGGAGCGCCTGGCCGAGGGCCAGCCCGATGTCCTCGACGGTGTGGTGCCCGTCCACGTCGAGGTCGCCGCTGGCCCTGACGGTGAGGTCGAAGCCGCCGTGGTGGGCGAACAGCTCGAGCATGTGGTCGAGAAAGCCGATGCCGGTGCTCACCTCGGCCGCCCCGGAGCCGTCGACGACGAGGGTCAGGGCGATGTCGGTCTCGCTGGTGGTGCGCTGTACTGTTGCGCGTCGCTCGGTCATACGGTACTCCTCACTGGGCGCGGAGACGGGCAGAGAGCGCATGCGCGCGCAGGCCCTCTTCGTCGGCGATCGTCGCCACCGCCGGCGCCAGCGCGGCCGCGGCGGGGCCGTCGAGTTCTACCACAGCCATGCGCTTGCGAAAAGCATCGACGGAGAGCCCTTGGGCGAAGCGGGCGGAGCCGCCGGTGGGCAGCACGTGGTTGCTGCCGGCGGCGTAGTCGGCAAAAGCGGTCGCCGCGTGAGGCCCCACGAAGACGGCGCCGGCGTTCTGCACGCCAGGAACGAGGTCGGCGGCGTCCTCGCAGTGCAGCTCGAGGTGCTCGGGCGCGAACGCGTTGCTGAGCACGAGCGCCGCGGCACGGTCCGGACAGTCGACGATGACGACGTTGCCGGTGCCTATGCCGAGCTCGGCCGACAGACGAGCGCATTCGTCGGCGACGACGCCCGCGAGCGTGCCGCCGACGTCGACGAGGCAGGCCATGGCTCCGGAGCCGTGCTCGGCCTGGGCGAGCAGGTCGGCGGCCAGCCACGCGGGCTCCCCGCTCGCGTCAGCGATGATCAGGACTTCGCTGGGACCGGCGAGACTGTCGATGCCGACTTCGCCGACGAGCTGGCGCTTGGCCTCGGTGACGTAGGCGTTGCCGGGGCCGACGATGACGTCGCAGCGCGGCACGACGGGCGTGCCGAGCGCCATGGCGGCCACGGCCTGGGCGCCGCCGATCGGAAAGAGGTGGCGAAGCCCGAGGAGCGCACAGGCGGCTGCGACGCCGGCGGCGGCCCCACCATCAGGACGCGGCGGCGAGCAGACGACGATGCGTCCGACGCCGGCGACCATGGCCGGCACGGCCGTCATCAGGACGGAGGACGGGTAGTCGGCAAGCCCGCCGGGCACGTACAGGCCGGCGACGGCGAGCGGCAGGATCTCCTGCCCGACGCGCTGGCCCTCGGGCAGGGTCTCGCGCCAGGAAGCGACGGCCTCGCGCTCGTGGTAGGCGCGCACGTTGCCGGCCGCCACCTCGAGCGCGGCGCGCAACCCGGGGGTGAGCGCGCCAAGCCTCGCGTCGAGCTCAGCCGGCGGTACGCCGTAGGCCGGCGGCAACTCGACACGGTCGAGAAGGGACGTCTGCGCCCGGACGGCGGCGTCGCCGCGCTCGCGCACGTCGGCAATGATCGTGGTGACGACCGCCCGCACTGCGTCCGGCGGCGGCGCCAGCCCGCGCAGCGCCGCGACGGTCGCGGCGACGTCGTCATTCCAGGGCAGTCGTCTCATCGGCTCTCCATCGGAGATCCGTCCTCCACGGCGGCCCGCAGCCGCTCGAGCAGGTCGCCAAGGGACGCCCCGAGCAGGGCGCGTGCCGCGCGCCCTGCCACAAGGCGCGCGCTGCACGCGGCGACCTCTTCGCGGATCTCGAGGGCGACCGCAAGACCCGCCGGCGCCGGCGCAATACGACTCGCGAGATCGAGAACCCCGTCGGCGAGCCCGAGTGCCGGAGCGAGTGCCGGCTCGTCCATGACCAGTATCTCCGGCTGTCGCCCGCCGCCCGCGAAGTACCGCCGTGCCGTCTGGGGGTATCGCGTCGCCACCCGGAGCCTGCGGCCGCCGCGATCCGCGGGGACCATGGCCAACACCAAGGCATCGCGACAACACCCCAGATCGAGCAGCTCGACCACGTCCTGCCGGCCCTCGAGCAGCCGGTCCTTGCCGACGACGCCGAGGTCGAGAGCACCGCGGTCACAGGCACGCAGCAGGTCGACGTCAGCGGCCAGCAGCCAGGTCGTGTCCCCCGTCGAAACGAGCGCGGGAGGGACCGACCCTCGTACGGAGGCGGCCGGCAAGCCGGCCGCCTTCAGAAGGTCGAGGAGCTCGGCCGGCGGCGGCGCTCCCGCGCCGGCCAGGCCGATCCTCATTCTGCCTCCAGCGCTCGCAGGATGTCGCGCCAACCCCCGCTCGCACGACGGCCGTCACCCAGCTCGAGCTCGAAGGCGCCGCCGCGCCGCGACAGCACCGGCGGCGGCGCGGCCGCGAACGCCTCGGGCAGAGCGCGGACCCTGAAGCCGGCGCGGCGAAGCTCCGCCGCCCGCGCCGGTTCCTCGAGACCGCCGATGAAGGCGAGCGTGGCCGGCCCGGCCTCCGGCGCGACGCCGGCCTCTTCGAGCGCCTCGACGAGGCGGTCGACGGCGATCGCGAAGCCCACACCCGGCACGTCCCAGCCGAAGCGGCGCACGAGCCCGTCATAGCGTCCGCCGGTCGCGAGCGGCAAGCCGACACCCGGCGCGTACGCCTCGAGGACGAGGCCCGAGTAGTAGGTGAGGTCGTGCATGAGACCGAAGTCGAACGCCAGCGCGTCGCCGAAGCCAGCGTCGCCGACGAGGTCCCGGACTTCGACGAGCCGCCCGATGGCGTGCTCCATCGCGTCGCCGCGCGCGAGCTTGCGCGCCTGCGCCAGGCTGTCGGCGGCGCCGCTGAGCTCGAGCGTCTTCCAGAGTGCCTTGAGGGCTTCGGCGCCGAGCTCGGCGTTGCCGGCGATGCTCTCGACCAGCGGGTAGTCGCGGTCGGCGAGCGCCTCGATGAGCGCGTCTCGATCGTCGGCGCCGAGGCCCAGCGAATCGATGAGCGCGCGCTGAAAGGCGACGGTGCCGAGCGTGACCTTGTACTTGCGCAGGCCGAGGGACGAGAGTGCGTCGCAGAGCACCGCCACGCACTCGGCGTCGGCCGCCGCCGAGTCGAGGCCGAGCAGCTCCGCGCCGGCTTGCATGAACTCCCCGTCCTGGCCGCGCTGCGGTGCCCAGGGCCGGATGCACGGCGCCAGGTAGAAGAAGCGCAGCGGCAGCGGCTCGTCGTCGCAGCGGTCCGCGGCCAAGCGCGCCACCGGCGCCGTCATGTCGGTGCGGACGATGAGCTGGTGACCGCGCTCGTCGTGCAGGCGGTAGCCCGCCGCGAGCGTGTCGTCGTCGACCACCTCGAGTGACTCGGCGAACTCAAGCCACGGCGTGCGCACCTCGCCGTAGCCGTAGGCCTCGAAGCGGCCGCAGAGCTGGGCCTCGACCGCCCGCAGCCGGCCCGTCTCGGGCGGCAGCACGTCGCGCATGCCTTCAGGGATCATCGGCTCTCTCTCCCGTCGTGGGCGGCCGGCGTCAGCCGACCCCGATGCACCTCTCGCCGAGCAGCGCCTTGAGCTCGGCGTACAACCCGGCGACCGGGTCGACGCGCAGTCCGTCGCCGACGCGCAGCTTGGCGCGCTGCTCGCCGCGCACCATCTGCAGCACCACCGGCACCTGGCCGGGGAAGTCGGCGAGCACGCGGCGCAGGTCGTCGATCACGTCCGCCGGCACACAGCCGGCATCGAGCACCACCGTGAGCGGGTGATACTCGCTCACCCCGTTGAACGGGACGACCTCGATGACGACGAACATGCTCTCGCCTTCGGCGCGGCGTTCGATGCGGCCCCGCACCTTGACGATGCCGTCCTCCACCAGCTGCTCGCGGTACGTCTCGTACACTTTGGGCCACGCCCGGCAGTCGATGCCGCCGTCCACGTCCTCGAGGCGGAAGGCGAGCCAAACGCCACCGTTCTTGCTGACCCGCTTCTGGGCGTTGGCGATGATGCCGCCGGTCCAGAGCACGGCGCCGTCACCGCTGTCGTCGAGCGCCCCCACAGGCACCTCGATCTCGTCGCGGAGCTGCTCGCGCAGACCCTGCAGCGGATGGGCCGAGACGTACAGGCCAAGGGCCTCCTTCTCGGCCTTGAGCAGCGTCGCCTGGTCCCACTCGACCTGGGGCACCGTCGGCGCCGGGTGACCGCCGTCGTCGGGCGCCACCGCGTCGAACAGGCCGCCCTGCCCCTTGGCCGCGTCCTTGCGCTGCCGCTCGCCGTCGGCCATCGCCAGCGGTAGCACCTCGAGCATGCCCCGGCGCGGGTCGCCGGTGCTGTCGAAGGCGCCGCTCTTGATGAGTGCGTCGAGCGTGCGCTTGTTGGCCAGCTGCGAGTCGACGCGGCCGCAGAAGTCGAAGATCGACGTGAACGGCCCGTCGGCGCGCGCGATGATGACGGACTCGATGGCGCCGACGCCGACGCCCTTCAGGGCGTTGAGCCCGAAGCGGATCTTGCCCTCGACCACGGTGAAGCCGACGTCGCTCTCGTTGACGTCCGGAGGCAGGACGTCGAGGCCCATCTCGTGACACTGGTTCACGTAGAACGGCACCTTGTCTTTGGTGTTCATGACGCTGCTGATGAGCGCCGCCATGTACTCGACAGGGTAGTTGGCCTTGAGCCACGCGGTGCGGTAGCTGATCATCGCGTAGCAGGCGGCGTGGCTCTTGTTGAACGAGTAGTCGCCGGTGGCCTCGAAGCTGGCCCACAGCCGGGTCGCGACCGCCGGCGGCACGCCGCTCTGGCCGAGGCCCTGCATGAGTGGCTCCTTGAGCGTGGCCATCAGCTGGTGGTTCTTCTTGCTGATGGCCTTGCGCAGGTCGTCGGCCTGGGACGGCGTGAAGCCGCCGACCCGCCGGGCGATGGCCATGTACTGCTCCTGGTAGATGGTCACACCATGGGTCGGCTCCAGGATCGGCCGCAGAGCCTCGTGGTCGTAGACGACCGAGGCCGGGTCCTTTTTGTTGCGCGCATACGTCGGGATGTACTGCATCGGCCCCGGTCGGTACAGGGCGACGATGGCGATGAGGTCCTCGAACTGCGTGGGGCCCACATCGCGCAACGCCTCCTTCATGCCGGGGCTCTCGAACTGAAAGACGCCGGTGGAGTCGCCGCGCGAGAGCATCTTGTAGGTCTTCGCGTCGTCGAGCGGCAGCTGGTCGATCTCGATGCACACGCCACACGTCTTCTCGATGATCTCGAGCGCGGCCTCGATGACGTCGAGGTTACGCAGGCCGAGAAAGTCCATCTTGAGCAGGCCGAGTTTGGACACGTCGTTCATGTCGAACTGCGTGACGAGCTCTGCCTCGCCCTTCTGCTGCAGCGGCAGGTACTCGGTGAGCGGCTTGTCGCTGATCACGACGGCCGCGGCGTGGATCGAGTCGTTGCGGATCAGGCCCTCGAGGCTCATCGCGAGGTCGACGACCTCCTTGACCTCCTCGTCGGCGTCGTAGGCCTGCTTGAGCTCGCAGCCGGGGCGCAGCGCGTCGGCAAAAGTGGCCGGCGGCGCTTGCTCGGGGATCATCTTGGCGATCTTGTCGCCGACGGCGTACGGCTTGCCCATGACCCGGGCGGCGTCGCGCGCCGCCGCCCGCGCCGCCATCGTGCCGAAGGTGATGATCTGCGCGACCCGGTCGCGCCCGTACTTCTGCGCCACGTACTCGATGACTTCTTCACGCCGCGCCACGCTGAAGTCCATGTCGATGTCGGGCATGCTCTTGCGCCCCGGGTTGAGAAAACGCTCGAAGAGCAGGTCGTACTTGAGCGGATCGATGTCGGTGATGCCGAGCGCGTAGCTGACGATGGACCCGGCGGCCGAGCCGCGGCCGGGTCCCACGGCGATGCCGTTGTCCTTGGCGAACTTGACGTAGTCCCAGACGATGAGGAAGTAGGCGTCGAAACCCATCTCGCCGATGACGCCGAGCTCGAAGTCGAGGCGCTCGCGCACCTCGGCGGAGGGCTCGGCGCCGTAGCGCCGCACGAGCCCCTGCTCGCAGAGCCCGCGCAGGTACGCCTTCTCCGTGGTGCCCTCGGGCACCGGATAGGTGGGCAGCTTGTACTCGCCGAAGTCGAGGCTCACGTCGCAGCGCGCGGCGATCTCGCCGGTGGCCGCGCAGGCGCCCGGGTAGTCCTTGAAGCGCTCCTCCATCTCCTCGGCGGACTTGAAGTAGAACTCGTCGCTGCCGTAGCGCATGCGCACCTCGTCGGCGAGGTTACTCTGCGTCTGGATGCAGAGCAGCGCGTCGTGGGCGTGGGCGTCCTCGTGGCGCAGGTAGTGGACGTCGTTGGTCGCCACCGTGCGCAGGCCGGCCTTCTCGGCGAGCTGCGCGAGCTTGGGGAGCAGCTCGCGCTGGTCGGGCAGGCCGGCGTCCATGAGCTCGACGAAGACGTTCTCGGGGCCGAGCAGGTCGGCGAGGCGGCGGACCTCGTCGAGCGCCGCCGCGTCGTCGCCCTCGGCCAGCAGGCGCGCCGCGCGGCCGCTCATGCAGCCGGTGAGCGCGATGAGCCCCTCGTGGTGCTCGCAGAGCAGGTCCCAGTCGGCGCGCGGCTTGTAGTAGTAGCCCTCGAGGTAGGCGCGCGTGCTGAGCTTGACCAGGTTCTTGTAGCCGGTCTGGTCGCGCGCCAGCAGCGTCAGATGCGCGAAGCGCTCCTTGACCCCCCCGCGCGCGTGCCGGTCGGTGGCCACGTAGAGCTCCAGACCGATGATCGGCTTGATGCCCTCGTCCTGGGCGGCGCGGTAGAACTTGACGACGCCGCCCAGCGTGCCGTGGTCGGTGAGCGCCACCGCCGGCATGCCCAGCTCCTTGGCCCTGTGGACGAGTTCTTTCACACGGCAGGCGCCGTCGAGCAGCGAGTACTCGCTGTGCACGTGGAGATGGACGAAGTCGGAGGTCATCGAGGTCCCGATTCTAGCACCTGCGCCCGGCGGCGCGGCGGTCGATGAAGCAGGTGCCGGC
>JBBQFA010000015.1:0-18969 GCA_038321515.1 Thermoleophilia bacterium
GTGCCCGCCGCCCATGCCGGCACCGCGGTGCCGGCCGACGGCGTCGATCTCGTCGACGAAGATGATGCAGGGTGCGTTCTCCTTCGCCTGGGCGAAGAGGTCACGCACGCGCGAGGCGCCGACGCCGACGAACATCTCGACGAAGTCGGAGCCGCTGATGCTGAAGAACGGCACGCCCGCCTCGCCGGCGACCGCTCTGGCGAGCAGCGTCTTGCCGGTGCCGGGGGGGCCGTAGAGAAGCACGCCCTTGGGGATGCGGGCGCCGAGCTGCTGGAACTTCTTGGGGTTCTCAAGAAACTCCTTGATCTCTTCGAGCTCCTCGACCGCCTCCTCGGCGCCGGCGACATCCTTGAACGTGACCTTGGGCGAATCGACGCTCACGCGCTTCGCTTTGCTCTTGCCGAAGCTCATGACCTTGGAGCCGCCGCCCTGCATCCGGTTCATGATGAAGAACCAGAAGCCGATGATCAGCAAGATCGGCAAGATCGTGAACAGCGCCCCCGACCACCAGGACGACTTGGGGCTCTTGGGTTCGACGGTGACGTTGTACGCCGTGAGCAACTCGGTCGTCGTCTGCGTATCGGGATACGTGACCTCGTAGGCCGTGGGCGTCTGGTCTCCCGCAGCTCTGAGGGTCACCTGCAACTGCTGGTCCTTCACGTTCATGACGACTGCGTCGACGCGCCCGTTGATCAGATCGTTGGTGAAACTCTTGGCCTCAGGCGGCTTGGCGACCGTTCCCTCGTTGATGATCACCAGAGGGTTCTGCGTCTTGATCTGCTCCTGAAGCGCGGCGGGGTCACTGACCGTGGCCGCGTACTGCAGGCCGCTGGTGTCGGTCACGTTGGCGAGGTCGCTCTGCGGGTCGATGATGACACTCCTGACCATGCCCGACTGTAGCTGGTCGTTCAGAATGGTCTGCGCGGCGATGCCGGGCGCGGAATAGACCCACTTGGGCGTGTCGTTGCCCTTCTTGCCGGAGATGACCCACTCGATGAACATCGCCACGATGATGACGATGAGAATGGGGAACAGCGCGCTACGGATGAATCTGCTCACAGTGACCCTTCTGGATGGATTCGGACCCCGGAGGCGACGCCTTGGCACGTTCTGCCTGCAAATCGACCGTCCGGCGAGACTAGCATACCCGTCTGACTACAGCAAAGAACCCGCTTGGTCCATGATCTCGGCTGCGGCTTCGGCGGTGAGGACACCGATGAAGTCGAGCGTGCGGAAGTGGTCGGCGAGGTCGAGACCGTAGCCGACGACGAACTTGTCGGGAATCTCGAAGCCGACGTACTTGCAGGGGATCTCGGTGCGCCGGCGCGACGGCTTCGTGAGGAGGGCACAGATCTCGAGTGACGCCGGCTTGCGGCTGCGCAGGTTCTTGAGCAGGTAGCTCAGCGTAAGGCCCGAGTCGATGATGTCCTCGACGATCAGCACGTCGCGACCGGCGATCTCCAGGTCGAGGTCCTTGAGGATGCGCACGACGCCCGAGGAGTCGGTGGACGACCCGTAGCTCGAGACGGCCATGAAGTCGAGCGCGACCGGGACATCGATGCGTCGCGCGAGGTCGGCCATGAAGAACACGGCGCCCTTCAGGACGCCGACGAGCAAGATCTCTTTGCCGGCGTAGTCGCGGGTGATCTGGACGGCGAGCTCGTCGATGCGAGTTGCCAGCGTCTCGCGGTCGACGAGCACCTCATCGATGGGGACGTTCACGTGCCCTCCTGGGAGACGTGCAGGGTTTGAGTACTACTGTGGGCCACGCGAAAGCCTTGCGCAACCCTGCCGACGGCGGCTCCGTCGGGGGCGGTGTGACCGACCCAGGCGACGCGACCGTCGATCTCGACGACCGTAGCGCGGGCGCGCGCCGGGGCGGGAGCGCGAGCGCCCGCCAGGTAGCGCGCCACGGTCGTCTCGCGGTTCAGGCCGAGCGGCGCGAAGCGCTCGCCGCGCCGCGGATGGCGCAGTGCCACGTTTCCGGGCGCGGCGTCGAGGCCGACGAAGGCCTGTCCCGTGCAGGCCGCCTCCCGATCGAAGGCCGGGCCGAAAACGGTGCGCACACGGACCGGCCGGCCGCAGAACATGAGGGCGACGCCTTCGCCCGCAGCGGCCGTCAGCGCTGCGCCGGCGACGCTGACGGGGGCGCAGCGGTGCGGCGGGCCAGGCGTCTGGATCCGCAGGAGGCCCCCGCTGCGGACGGCCTCGAGCCCGCGACCGAGGCTGGCGCGGCCGGTGTGGTCGCGCCGCTTCGCGAGCCCCAGCAGCGCCTCGACGAGGCGCCGCTCGACCAGCGCGTCACCGCCCATCGCCGCGCGCAGGATCTCGTGGAGGACGAGCGCGCGGAGCGCCGGCGGCTCGGCGGCCAGCGCGGCGACGTCCACGACCGCAAACGTACCGTCTGCTTCGTCCAGCGTAGGCGCCGGCGTCACCCGGGCGCGCGCCTGCGCCGCCGCGGCGGCGAGCACGTCTCCCTCGGCTGCCGCCTGCAGCGATGCGGCGCTCAGCGTCTGCGCGAGGCGCGGGTTCAACTCCGTGAGCAGAGGCAGTACCTCGAGGCGCAGCTTGTTGCGGGCGTAGACGGACGAGGCGTTGGTCACGTCGTCGCCGTACTCGATCGCTAAGGCGCGACAGTAGGCGCGGATCTCGGTGCCGCCCAGACAGAGCAGCGGCCGCGCCAGGTCGGCGTCGCGCGGCCGCATGCCGACGAGGCCGCGTGGCGACGCGTACTTGGCCAGACGGTAGATGATCGTCTCGGCCTGGTCGTCGCGGTTGTGCGCGGTCACGATGACATCGTAGCCGTGTTCGGCGGCCAGCTCGCGAGCGCGCCGATAGCGCACCTCGCGGGCGCGCGCCTGGAAGTCACCGCCGGTCAGGCGCCGCCCTAGACGCAGGACGTGCAGCGACAGGCCGGCGGCGGCGCAGGCGCGCACGACGATCTCGCGGTCGCGGTCGGAGTCGGCGCCACGCATCCCGTAGTCGACGTGCAGGGCGGCCGGCCGCAGCCCCAGCCCGAGACGCCGGTCGACCGCGGGTAGCAATGCCAGAAGTGCCATGGAGTCGGCACCCCCGGAGAGCATGAGGAGGACGCGCTCGGAGGGACCCAGGACGGCGGATCCGGCGACGTGATCGGCGACGCGCCGTTCGAGCCTCAGGCAGGCAGGGTCAGAGCGCGCCACGACACCGTCAGAACGCGGCGATCCGCTCGCCGTGCGCCGTCGCGACGGCGAAGTCGTGGATGGCGCCGGCACACGCCTGACCGATCAGTTCGTCCTCGACGAGCAGCACTGACATGGCGCCTCCTCCACGGCCTCGAGCGCGACCGGTCTGCGGGATCTTCGCGAGCATAGCAGACGGGTAGAAGTATCCGGCCGCGATGGCTGCACGAGGGGCGCATCCGTGTGTGCCGGCGCTGGAAGGGCCGCTCCGCGGCCCCGCCGGCGCCGCCGTCAGCTCACTCGGTCGCTTCGCCCGGACCCTCGACCTTGTCGCGCTGAGACACCGGGACCTCGAGGAGATACCGGTGCACGAGCCCGGCAGGAGCGCGCCGGTCAGTGACGCCGTGGATGACGAGCAGGAAGAAGAAAGTCATGACGATCTCGACGGCGATGGCCGCGGCCAGAGTGTAGCCGGCCGGCGAGTGAGCGCCGTACCCATTGGACGCGAAGCCGTCAGCGAGCGTGAAGCCGGCCTTGCCGCTGGCGATCACGTAGAGCACGGCCGAGGCGGCAATGCCGCCCACCACGTCCGCGACGATGTACACGGAGATCTTGCCGGCCGGGAAACGGCCGACGAGGCCGATGCCGCTCGCTCCGAGCGACGCCGCCAGAACGTGCCGAAGAACTCCGCGAGGGCTGCTTTGCCGGTACTCACTGGTGCCCCCTCGGTATCTTGTTTGCACTGCCGTGACAGTGCATACCCAGCCGCAGCCCATCTCTCACCCGCCGCTGCGCGCACGACCGGCACGGCACCAAAAGAAAAGGCGCCCGAACGGGCGCCTGGAAAGGCGTGGTAGCGGGGGCAGGATTCGAACCTGCGACCTTCGGGTTATGAGCCCGACGAGCTACCGGACTGCTCCACCCCGCGACGACTGGACTACAGATTGTATACGCTGTGGACAGGGATTGTAAAGCTCCAGCAGGGAGTCGCCGCAGGCCCATCGTAAAGAGCAGGCAGGATGTTCCGATACACTCAGGCGAAGATGGTGCGGCAGAGTAATACAGGCAGGGAGCGACGACCGGCCGCCGTGGCGGCCGCGATCGTGGTCGCCCTCTGCGCACTGGCCGCCGCGCTCCTCCCCGCGGTTGCGGCGGCGACTCCGAGCGGAGGTATCACCGACCTGCAGGCCGAGGCGGCGCGGGTGCGCGGCGAGATCGCACGTCTTGACCGCCGCGCCGAGGTCGCGACGGAGAAGTACAACCTCGTGCGCGCCGAGCTCGACCTTCTCAATATCCGGCTCCAGGAGGCGCGGCGCGATCTCTCGCGCACGCAGGCCGAGGTCGATGCGGCTCAGGTCCAGCTCGGCCGGCGCCTCGCGAGCATGTACAAGAGCGAAGGCTTCGGCGTCTTTGACGTGCTCTTCAATATCAGCGACTTCGGCGAAGTCGACACGCAGCTGGGCTACTTCGCGGCGATCAACGAGGCCGACACCGAGACGGTGACCCGGATCGAAGTGATGGAGCGGCAGGTCGCAGCTCTCGCGACGCAAGTCGAGGAGGACAGGGCGAAAGCTCTCGACACGGAGATGACGCTGCGCGAGAAGCAGGCCGACGTGGAGGACGAGCTCGCGCGTCGTGAGGCTCTGCTTGGTGAGCTCGACGCGCGCGTCAAGAAGCTCATTGCGCAGCAGGCCAGTCTCGACGCGGCCGCCTCGCGACGCCTGGCGCGCAACGCCGGCGTCGACCTCGCGACGATCACCGGCACGGCCGTTCAGATCGCCGTCGTCAAGGAGACGATGAAGTACCTCGGCATCCCCTACGTGTGGGGCGGAGCCTCGCCCTCCGGGGGCTTCGATTGTTCGGGTCTCGTCATGTACGTCTACGCCAAGTTCGGCGTCGACTTCTTGCACGGAGCCACACTTCAAGCGCGAGCCGGCCATTCCGTGCCGCTCTCGAGCATGCAGCCGGCGGACCTCGTGTTCTTCGGCGACACCAGCTTCTACTCGCACGTGGGCATCTACATCGGGGACGGCCTGTTCATCGAGGCGCCACACACCGGCGACGTCGTCAAGGTCAGCCGGCTTGCCGGCCGCGGGTGCGCACTCGCCTGCCGCTACCCCATCGATCTGCCCTGAACGGCGCGCGGCCTCGCGGGCGCCGCCCGCCCTGCACTGTCACCGGCCGGCGCCTCGCGGTACACTGACCGCATGAACTGGGTCATCCTCCTCATCATCGGCCTCGCCAGCCTGGCGCTCATCGTCGGCGGCTTCGCCTACGTCGGCCGCAAAGCATGGCGTCTGGCGAAGCACGGCATGCGCGTCTCGAAAGACGTGATGCCGCTCACCGACCGCCTCAGCCGCCAGGCGCAGGTCCTCTCGGCCAGCGCCGACCGGCTGGCGTCCAACGGCGAGCAGCTGAGCGCCAACGTCGCCAGGCTGCAGGTCACGATCACCAGGCTGCAAGTCGTCGGCGAGGCGCTGGCGGACGCGACGGCGCCGTTTCGCCGCATCAAGGACTATCTGGGGAGGTAGCCGGGTCGTGCGGCGGAGCGCCACCCGACTTCTCGACGCGAACGGGCCCGGCGCACTCGTGGAGCGCGCCGGGCCCGTTCGCGTGTGCTGCCCGCTTCTGTCGTCTAGGCGGGCAGCTCCCCCCAGCCGCGAATGCGGTAGTAGTCGCTGAGCATCGAGGTCATCTCGCTCTGCGGGAACGTGAGCGCTCCCTCGTCTTCCATGGGCTTCTCGGTGACCCAATCCGGCAGCTTCTCCGACTCCCGCCCGATGCCACGCGCGAGGTTGAAGTCGTGCGTCATCGTGATGATGCGGTTGGCGATGCCGTGCAGGTCGTCCTCCGTGTAGTCGGTGCCCACGGCGGCGTTGACGACCGCGGTGATGTACGGCCACTGCACCATGTCGCGGTAGAACCGGCAGTAGATGAGCGTGTCCATCACGATGAGGCGGTCTTCCCAGTCGCAGTAGATCGCCGCCTTGCCCTCGATCTCACCGTACTGGGTCACGCCGAGGAGCTCGGGCTTGTACATCGTCGCGCGAAGGTGGCAGGCGCCGCGCGGCGTGGTCGCGAACCCCAGGCCCATGCCCTTCATCTTGCGCGGCTCGTAGCCCGCCGGCTCCATGCCCTTGCAGTGCACGGCGACGCCCTCTAGCCCATATTCCTTCTCGACGGCGAGAATGCCTTCGGCCCAGAGGTCGCCGATGCCCTCGCGCAGACACATCTTCTCGAGAAAGGCGGCGACGCCGTCCGGGTCGTTCCAGCCGATCTTCTCGTCGATGAGGCCGCGCTCGGAGCACTCGATGGCCAGCGCCGCGAGGTTGCCGGCGGTCATCGTGTCGACGCAGTAGCGGTCGCAGATGTCGTTGAGCCACATGATCTCGGCGAAGTCATCGATGCAGCAGAGGCCGCCGAAGACGTAGGCGGTCTCGTACTCGGGGCCTTCGATGACGAGGCCCTCATGACGGCCCTTGAACACGGTGTTGCGCTTGACGCAGCGGAACACGCACGGCGGGCAGGTCTGGTTGACCGTGCCGTGCTCCGCGAGCATGGTCTCAACGGTGATGCGCTCGAAGTTCTCGAGCGTGCCCTTACGCCAGTACTTGGTGGGAAAGGCGTTCACGCCGTTCATGATGCGGACCATGTTGAGGGTGCCGCCGCGCTGATAGGCGGCCACGCCGGGGTCGTCCTTGGTGCGCTCCATCAGGTCTTTGACGACGGCCTTGTAGTCGTCAGGGCGCGCGACGTCGACCTTCTTCTCGCCGTGCCAGACGATGCCCTTGAGGTGCTTGCTGCCGAAGACGGCGCCGGGGCCGCCGCGGCCGAGTTGGTGCCAGTAGTTGTTGTTGACGCAGGCGAAGCGCACGAGCTTCTCGCCGGCCTGGCCGATGACGCAAGCCTGCGCCTTCTTGTGGTCGGTGCGCGCGAGGATCTCGTCCTCGGCCTTGTAGGCGTCCGTGCCCCACAGGTCGGATGCGTCGTGGAACGCGACTCCGTCCTCGCTGATCTCGAGGTAGATGGGGCTGTCCGCCCTGCCTTCGACGATGACCACTTTGTAGCCGGTGCGCGCGAACTGCGGCGTGAGGTTGCCGCCCGAGTAGCACTCGCCGTAGCCGCCGGTGAGTGGCGACGCGAAGTAGACCGCGTAGCGGTTGCTGCCGAGCATGCTGGTGCCGCCCATGGGGCCGACGCAGAAGATGAGCTTGTTCTGCGGGCTCAGGGGGTCGACCTCGGGGCCGACCTCCTCGCACAGATAATGGGTGCCGATGCCCTTGGCGCCGATCAGCTCCTTGATGAGCCGCGGCGGCACCGTCTCTTCTGAGGACGTGCGGGTGGTGAGGTCGATTCGAAGAAGGTCGCCCATTCATGCTCCTTTGCCGTGCGCATCCGCGGCGCTCCCCCGCGCCGTAGGCCGCCCCGGTCCGCGGAGCAGGCCCCGGCGGGACGCCGGCGGCGTCCCGCAAACGGATGGAACCGCGCTCGGACGTGCGTCCGAACGCGGCTCTATTCAATCAGCTATGCCTCGCGGCGGCCAGTGGCCGCAGCGGAGCCGAAAGCCGTATCAGGCGAGCACTTTGTCCAGCGGCGAGTACTTCATCTTGTGAGCCTCTGCCGTCGCGGCGTTGGTGAGCTTGCCACGGTAGACATTGACGCCGAGCGCCAGAGCAGCGTCGTCCTTGACGGCCTGATCGAAGCCCTTGTTGGCGATGTCGAGACCGAGCGGCAGCGTCGCGCCGGCCAGAGCCATCGTCGAGGTACGGGCCACAGCGCCCGGCATGTTGGCGACGCAGTAGTGGATCACGCCGTCGACCACGTAGGTCGGGTCGGTGTGCGTGGTGGGCTTGGAGGTCTCGAAGCAGCCGCCCTGGTCGATGGCGACGTCGACGATGACCGAACCGGGCATCATGGTCTTGAGCATGCTCTTCTTGATGAGGTGCGGAGCCTGCGCGCCGCCGGGGAGGAGCACGCCACCGACGACGATGTCGGCGTCGAGGATCTCCTGCTCGATGGCGGCGGAGGTGGAGAGGACGGTCTCGACGGCGCCGCCGAAGACGTCGTCAAGGTAGGTGAGGCGAGGAGCGTAGCTGTCCATGATGACCGTGCGCGCGCCCATGCCGATGGCGACCTTTGCAGCGTTGGTGCCCACGGTGCCGCCGCCGATGATGACGACCTTGGCCTTGGGTACGCCGGTCACGCCACCGAGGAGCACGCCACGGCCGCCGTTGTTCTTCTGCAGGTGCATGGCGCCGGCCTGGATGGCGAGCTTGCCGGCGACCTCACTCATCGGGAACAGGAGCGGGTGGGCGCCGTTCGGCAGCTCCACCGTCTCGAAGGCGATACCGCGGATGTCGGCCTTGAGCATGCCCTTGGTGAGGTCCTTGGCATACGCGGCGGCCAGGTGGAGGTACGTGTAAAGGATCTGGCCGGGCTTGAACATCGGCCACTCCTGCGGGAGCGGCTCCTTGACCTTATAGATCATGTCAGCTTTGGCGAACACGTCCTTGACCGGAGCGAGCTCGGCGCCGGCAGCCTTGTACTCCTTGTCGCTGAAGCCCGAACCGACACCGGCACCGGCCTCGACGATCACCTTGTGACCGGCGCCCACAAAGTCCTTGGCGCCGTTGGGCGTCATCGCGACGCGATACTCCTCGATCTTGATCTCCTTGGGGACACCGACGATCATGACTCCTCCTCGCTCTTCATCCTGTGATCGGACTCAAGGCTTGTTCGTGCGCACATCCGCGCACGATTCGGCAGTTTAGCACATGAGAGCGCCCAGAAAAGCCCAAAATGCAAAAGAACCGCGCACTAGTGAACGCTCGGCCGCGCCGCCGACGCTCCGTCCCCGTGCCGCGCGGGCGCCTCTCTGGCCCCGGGCTACGCAGCTCATGTATCTTATGGGCAGGCCACGGAGGGAGTCGTCGCATGGCCGATGCTGCCGGCATCGAGGAGAGCGTCACCGCCATCGCCGCTGAACTGGGAGGCGTCGTCGGGGTCGCGGCGCGTAACCTCGCCAGTCAAGCGTGCGTCCACATCCGCGCCGACGACCTCTTTCCCATGGCGAGCTGTTTCAAGATCCCCATCATGGTCGAGGTCTTGCGCCGGGTTGACGCCGGCACTTTGCGACTCGACGACCGCGTCACGCTTGGCGAGGCCGACAAGAGCCCCGGCAGCACGCTTATACACTGCCACGAGGGGCTGCGCCCCAGCGTCCGCGACCTCCTCTACCTCATGATCACGCTGAGCGACAACACCGCCACCGACATGCTCTGGCGTCTCGTGGGTCTCGGCGCCGTGAACGACACCATGCGGCAGCTGGGCCTGACGAGCATCGACTGCGTCATGCCGAACCGCGAGTACTTTCTCATCGAATCCGGGGCCGGCAGCGAGTGGCAGGGCCTCAGCGGTGCCGAGATCGTCGCGCGGTGGCGAGAGATCGAGGCGCGGGGCGAGCGCGAAGAGGCGTTTCGCCGTGTGCTGGAAGAGAACGCGCGGCTGAGCGGCGCCGGCTTCTTGCACCTCTATGAGCAGCGCTGGGGGCTGGACGAATCGCGCGGCTACGAAGACGCCTTCGCGGTCGACCAGGCGCTCGACAACCAGGGCTCGCCGGGCGAGATGGCCCAGCTGCTGGCGATGATCGCCGAGGGCCGCTGCGCCTCCGGACCGTCCTGCCGCCTGATGCTGGAGATCATGAGCCACCAGGAGTGGCGCGAGAAGATCCCGGCCGGCATGCCGGATGGCCTGATCGTGGCGAACAAGACCGGGGGCGTGAGCGGCACCAGCAACGACGCGGCGATCGTCATCACACCGTCGGGCGCTCCGCTCGTCATGGTCGTGTTCTGGAAGGGCCTGGACTACGAGTCCAAGCTGGGGGCCGACGCGGCCATCGCAGCCATCGCGGGCCTCCTGTACGCGCACCTCGGAGAGCCTTCATGAACCTCGCCGGCGCACGCATCCTCGTGGTCGGCGGCGTGCGCCGTCTGGGCCGTGCCATCGCCCTCGACCTCGCCGGCCACGGCGCCGCCGTGGCCGTATCGTCCCGCAGCGGCGGCGCGGAAGCCGCGGCCCAGGTCGCCGCCCTGCGCGCCGCCGGCGCGCCGGACGCGGCGGCGCTTGCCGGCGACGTGCGCCGGCCCGTGGACGCGGCGCGGCTCGTCTCCGACGCCGCCGCCGCCCTCGGTGGCCTGGACGGGCTCGTCTACGCCGCCAGCGGCCCGTTCGTGCCGACGCCGCCCCAGGACCTCGACGAGGCGTCGTGGGATGCCTCGTTCGACACCATCGCCAAGGGCTTTTTCTTCACGGCCTGCGCCGCCCGCGAGGTTCTCGCGACAGGCGGCACGATCGTCGCTATCACCGACTACCTCGGTCTGCAGCCGTGGGCCGCCTTCGCCGCACACGGCGCCGCCAAGGCGGCCGAGATCCATCTGGTGAAGGAGCTCGCCCGCGCCTGGGCCGCCGACGGGCTGCGCGTCTGCGGCGTCGCTCCCGGGCCGGTCGATCTGGAGGACGACGAGCACCGCGAAGCGACCCTGCGCGCCGCGGCCAAAGTAGCCTCGGAGCGCCTCGTGTCACCAGCCGACATCGGCGCCGCCGTGCGCTTCTGCCTCGAGACCAAGGGCGTGACGGGAGTCAACGTCGCCGTCGACAACGGTTCTCTGGTGATGTCGTAGGGCCGAGCGGGGCGTGACCGCGGGTCACACGAGCGGGGACGGCCGGCGGGGCCGAGCCAGCCGGCGAAGCAGGGCCGGCTGCCGGCACTTCACTGCTGCGCCGGCTTGCCCTTCTTCGCCTGGTCGATGAGCTCCTTGGCCTTGAGCGCCAGCCAGAACTCCATGCGGTCCTGCGACTGGTTGAGGTCGCGGCCGGTGATCTCCTCCACCCGCTTCATGCGGTAGCGCAGCGTGTGGCGGTGCACGTAGAGCTTTTCGGCGGCGTCGCCCCAGTGCCCGTTGGCCTCGAGAAAACGGGCGAGGCTCTTGACCAGGTCGCTCGAGTTCTGCTCGTCGTAGTCCTGCAGCTTGCCGAGCACGCTGTCGTAGAAGACCTCGAGGGACAGCGTGTCCTGCAGGCCGAGCAGCAGGCCGTAGGACCCGAGGTCGTCGAAGCTGGCGATCACGGCGAGCTCGCCCTTGAGCCGGCGGATCTTGATCGCGTAGCTCGCCTCGTAGTAGCTCTGGCGCAGGTCGATGAGCTGGCGATGCGGCCGGCCGATGCCGATGGACACGGAGATCTCAGGCAGCATCTGTGCGATCGACGCCTGCAACTCGCCGGCGAGAGCGATGACCGCCTTCGCGTCGAGTGCGCCCGGCTGCACGAGGACGACGACCGAGTCGCTGCGTGAGGCACTGATGAACAGGGCGCCGTGCTTCGCCATGAACTCGTCGACGGCCCAGTGCAACCGCTCCTTGACGTCCTGGGCGGCGCCGTCCTGGCGATCCGGCGCCGGCTCCGGCTGACCGTCGCCGCCGTCGATGTCAACGAGAACGATCAGGTGCGGCGACTGCGGCTCGAGCCCGAAAAAGGCGAGCCGCCGGGCGATCTCCTCCTCGTACAGGTCGCTGGCGATGAGTTCGTCAAAGAAGTCGCCGGCGAGCCGCTTCTCGGTCTCGGCGACGGCCTTCTTCTTGACCAGCTCCAGCGCCGTCACGGTGACGACGTTGTGCAGGATGATGCGGTCGTACTCGCTGAAGTCGCCGCTGTCCTTGACGGCGGCGAGAAAGGCGCCGATGCGGTGCGACGCGACCACCGGGTAGACCTGGACGCCGGAGCCCACGCCCTCCATGCTGAGGGCGAAGTTCTTGCGGTCGGCGCGGCGGTCGCTGATCTGCCGCCAGAGATCGGCGATGAGCTCGCCGCCGAGCTGGCGGCGGTAGGCCGCCTCGCAGAGCACGACGCCGTGGAAGTCGAAGAGCACGGCGGAGCAGCCGACCAGGGCCGAGAGCGTAGAGAGGATCGCCTCAAGGCCTTTCTCTTCGAGCACGATCTTGGTGAGCTTCTCGTGCACGGCCAAGCTGCGCTGCAGGAGTGAGTACTGCTCATTGACGATCTTCGAGGCAACCGCCTCGGTGATGGCGATGAACGGTATGTGGTACGGCACCTCGAACAGCGGGAAGCCGTACTCCTCGGCGACTTTGACGAGCGCCGGCGGCACCTTGTCGAAGCTGAAGCCGGTGCCGAAACCCAGCCCCGAGAGATTGTGGTCGATGAGCCGCTTGAGTTGCTCGACCTGTTTCGCCTCGTCCTGGACAAAGCCGTAGCCGGTGGTGAGCAGCAGCTCCCCGCCCTTGAGCCACTTGGTGGCGTCGGGGACCTCGGTGATGTGCACCCAGCGCACGGGGTTGCTGGTGGACTTGTGACCGGCCAGCAGACGCAGGTTCAGGTCTGGGATCTCGAGGATGTCCTGGACGGTGATCATCCCGGTGATTTTACACGATGTCCAAGTACAGCGCGAGAGCCAAAGGCCTCTGGCTTTGCCGCCTTTTGTACGTTCTGGCGCAGACGGCGACGGCCGCGATCCCTCAGCGTCGCCGCAGAACGCGCCCGGGGAGGCTCCCGGTGTGTTCGCCGTCGGCGAGCACCGGGATCCCGTTCACCAGCACCCAGTCGATCCCCTCCGGCGCCGCATGCGGGATGTTCGCGAACGGGAAGCTGTGCGGGTAGAGGTTGGTCGCCCGGTCGCGGACGCGATCCAGGTCGAACACGACGATGTCGGCCTTGAGGCCGGGACGCAGTACACCCCGGTCGTGCAGCCCGAAGCGCTGCGCCGGGAAGGAGGTCATCTTGCGGATCGCCTCCTCGAGGCGCAGGACCGGCTCGTCACGCACGTAGCGCTCGAGGATGCCGGGGTACTCGCCGTAGCTGCACGGCCAGTAGAGCGCGGGGTCGTCAAGCTCCTCCGGCGGGGCCATCACGAGCCCGTCGGAGGACACCATGGCCAGCGGGCTCTGCAGCAGCGCCCGGATGTTCTTCTCCTCGATGTAGTCGAACAGCCCGACGACGTCGTCATCCTCCTCGACGATGAGGTCGAGAAAGGTGTCGAACCCGTCGGCGCCACGCTCGGCCGCGATGTCGGCGACGCAGCGGCCGCGCAGCTCCGGGTGGCGGCCGGCGTGGAACACGACCACCCGGTCGAAGCGGCCGTGCCTCACGACGCCCGCGTAGCCGGCGCCGGGCAGAGCGTCCTCGAGCACCTCCCGGCGCAGCGCTGCGCGAGCCTCGGGATCCGACAGCAGCGCGATGAGCGCGTCATGGCCGAGGTCGAGCACGGGCTGCGGCAGCGCGCGGGAGAACCGCGGCGCGAGGTCCGTGTGAACGTCGTTGTCGGTGGTCGCGTCCAGCCCGTCCCGCCGGGCGTCTTCGATGAGAGCCAGGTTCGCCGAGGCGTCTTCGGGCGCGCCCCACTTGGGGGCGTTGTGCGAGACCTCCACGGGCACGCCGGCCGCGCGTCCCAACTCAAGCGCCTCGGCGACCGCCGTCAGGATGGTCTCGCGTTCGCCACGCACGTGAGTCGTATAGATGCCCCGGTGGCGGGCGACGACCTTGCAGAGGCGCAGGAGCTCCTCGGTCGTCGCAAAGCACCCCGGCGGGTACACGAGACCGCTCGACATGCCGTGCGCGCCCGCGCGCATCGAGGCGTCGAGCAGGCGCTCCATCCGGGCGAGCTCCCGCTCGGTCACGGCTCGCTCGGCAAAGCCCACGGCGGCGAGCCGCAGGGCGCCGTGCCCCACCAGCGGCGCGATGTTGATGGCGTGGCCGCGGCGACGCAGCGCCGTGAGATACTGGCCGAAGGTGCGCCAGTCCCAGACGACGCCGTCGAGACCCCAGCCGTAGTGCCCCCAGTTCTGGATGGCAGCGTCACGATGCGCCGCTGACATCCCGCAGTTGCCGGTGACGTGCGTGGTGACGCCCTGGCGTACGGCCGTCTCGGCCCGCGGGTGCAGCAGGATGGAGACATCCGAGTGCGTGTGCGGGTCGACGAAGCCGGGGGTCACGTAGCGACCCTCGGCGGCGACGATGCGCCGGCCGCGCAGCGTCCCCGGCGCGGCGATCGCCGCGACCCGGTCGCCACGCACGGCCACGTCCCCCTCGTACCAGGGATTGCCACAGCCGTCG
Organism: Thermoleophilia bacterium; assembly: GCA_038321515.1. Classification (GTDB taxonomy): domain Bacteria; phylum Actinomycetota; class Thermoleophilia; order UBA2241; family UBA2241; genus CAIXSE01. The sequence goes on from JBBQFA010000015.1 coordinate 14,283, forward strand.
ACGACGCGCCCGCCGGCGATAACGAGATCGTGGATGGTCATCGCGAAGCGCCGGCCTTACATCTCGAAGACGACGTAGGGGTTCTCGCACGGCGTGCCGGCACAGGCGTACAGGCGGCGCTCGTCCAGGTCGCAGATCATGCTGCCCACCGTCATCCCCTGTTCCGCCGGCGGCTCGCTCGCGTCCGGATGCCCGCAGATCGCCTGGTCCGGTGACGGCTCGTGGCAGCGCAGCACGCGGGCCACGAGCTCGACGGGCTCGTCACCACGGGCGACGCCCTCGGCCAGCATCCGCTCCGCGGTGGCCAGCCGCACTACAGACTCCTCGTGGGCGGCGCCCTCGTAGGCCTCCATCTCGGGCGCCACGTAGTGGTTGGTGTGCGCCATGAAGCCCGCGGCGCTGTGATCCATGAACGCGTGCGCCGTGGCGGCGCTCTCGACGTCCCACAGCCGGCCGCTCGTGTCGGCGAAGAACTGGTTGGTGCCGCGGGCACGGGCCTCGAGCAGCCCCCGCGTCCGCGCTTCGTCGAGCGACCGAGCATCGAGCGTCGAGCGTCGCACGAAGGCGTTGGGCACGCCGAGGCGATTGTCGTTGGAGTGCACCGAGTTGCTCACGTTGCCGATGCCGTGGGAGTTCATCCCGAGCATCAGCAGATAGGGCGCGCCGGCCAGGCCGAGGACCCTGGTGCCGTCGGGGCCGGTCAGGTCGAACAGCACGTTGTTGACGGCGTCGATCACGTACCAGTCCATGTTGTGCCCGACGATGTGACGGCCGCCGACGACAACGGCGACGGCGCTGCAATGGTCGCCGCCGCGCGGCGACCCCGGCGAAAGCGCCCGGCCATCGCCGACGGGCTCGTCGGAGGTGAATTCCTCACCGCAGTTTGGCACGAGAACGTGAGAGAAGGGCACCCCGGCGCCCTCGGCAACGCCCTCGAGCTCCTCCACGTGCCGCGGCAGCCAACGGCGGGCTGCGTCGGCATAGGCCAGCGCCTGCCGCTCGGCCTCGGCGAACGTGAGCCGCCCCGAGGTCATCGTCGTGAGATCGGCGCGAAAGAACTCGATCGAGGCGTGGATCTGCTCCCGCGCCGCCTCGCCGACGGCGCGCCCGAGCTCACGGTACGACCCCTTCGCCTGCACCTGTACGAATGGAATAGCCACGTGCCCAGTCTACAGCCCGAGAAGCCGACGGGGGTCCGGGTGCTCGGCGATCCCGAGGTCGGCGGCGCACCGCGCGATGAGGCCGGCAAGCTCGGCGAGGACATCGTCGGGAAGTCCCACAGGGTCCCGGTCGATGAGCTCGGCCACCTTCTCGGAGGCGATGTCGACGAGCCCGCCACGACCCGACGCGACCCAGTCGCTCAGGCCGCCGCGATAGCTCAGCAGCGGCGTCACGAACTCGCTGCGGATGTAGCGTCGCGTGTGTTTGGTCCCCAGAAAGCCCCGCCCTGAGATGACGCCGTCGACCATGGCGTCGACGTCGAGCGCGTCGGCGTCCCAGGGGCGCTCCGCCAGCGCGTACAGAGCATTGTTGAGGACCTCGTCGTCGATGACGAGGACCTCGAGGCAGCTCCCGATGCCCGCCTGGATCTCGCCGATGCCGGAGAGAAGACGTGGTTTTGCGGCGAGCCCGAGCAACGCGTTCAAGCTGCGCTCGTAGCCGAACTGCGCGTCGACCACCTTGCTGTCACTGCACGGCCCGTAGCAATCGCAGGCGAGGCCGTAGCGGCGGGCGAGAAGAACTGCGGCGACGGAGGCCACTCCGGTCTCCGGTGTGCCGCTGACGACGACGCCGCTGCGCGGGTCGACAGCGCTGAGACGTGGCCCATAGTAGACCGGCGTGCCCGGCGCCGCTGCCTGCGTGAGCACAACGCCGGCCAGCACCTCCGCGTTCTGCTGGGCGATCGCCGCCGAGAGCGCGCCCGGCGCCGTCGTGGCGGCCGCAGGGCACGGCAGGATCTCGACGGCCACGCCGCCTCGGCGTACCTGCTCGACGAGCGCGTCGGAGACGTCGCCGCCGAGGATGAGCGGGCTCACCGGCGAGAAGGCGAGGTCTATCGGGTACACGCCGCCGGACCCGGTGGCGCCGGTGACGGCCTGAGCCATCTCCTGCAGGTACAGCGCCTGCGCCGGATACGAGATGCCGGGCCCGCCGATCGCCTTGTCGGTCTCGAACGCCAGCACGAGGTACGAGTAGAGGGGCTCGAGCAGGTCGGGCACGTCCTCGGGTTGCCACAGGGACGTGACCTGCTGCTGGTGCACGAGGTTGTGCATGACGCGCGTCGCCAGCGCCTGGTCACGCACCGTGGCGCGGCGGCCGGCGCCGCTGCGCGGATCGACCACGTCGCGGGCGCCGCCCAGGTTGTGCACGTAGGTCAGGCCGGGGTCGGGGTCCATGTGCAACGAGCGCTGCGAGTCGCGCGCCGCCAGGGTGTAGGCGCGCGGGCAAGCGGCCAGCGCCACCTCGACCACTTCTCGCGAGATCGCCAGGCGGTCCGGCCCGGCGGGCGTGCAGCCGGCCGCCAGAAGCAGCTCCCGGGCGGCCGGCGACTCAACACGTACGCCGGCGCGCTCCAGAAGCGCGAGTGAGGCGAGATGCATCGCCTCGATGGCCTCTTCAGGCCAGATCCCCACGGCGTCAGTCATGCGGCGTCATCCTCTCTTCCGGCGAGTCGCCGCTCCGATGCCCACCACGTCAGGCGTCTTCGACGGCTCTGGGCCGGCGGCGCACGAGTACCACGGCGGCGGCGACCACGACGAGCCCGGCGGCGACCACAGCCCAGACCCAGGCGGGGGCGCCGCCCGGCTTCTCCTCACCCACCTTGATGGGCTTCAGGTCGATGTACGACGTGCGCATGTAGTTCCAGAACGGCGCACCATCGCCGGCCGGGACCTGCAGATACCCGCTCCACGCGTCGCTGCGAAAGGCCTGCAGGTTCACGTTGTACCAGAGAACAATGTACGGGTTGTCCCGGTACAGGATCTTCTGCATCTCGTCAGTGGTCGCCTTGCGCCGGCTCGTGTCGTCCGGGTGGGCGGGGTCGAGTGCCTCCGCCTGGCGCACGAAGAGCCGGTCGTACTCCGGGTTGGAGTACTGGCTGTCGCCCCAGTTGAGGATCTGCTTCGTCGTGAACGTCGAAAGCATGAAGCCCGGGTCGATATCGCCGCCCCAGCTCCAGACGAACAGGTCGTAGTCGGCGTTGTCGTAGACCTCGTCGCCAAAGGCGCCCTCGTCCTTCTGGTCGAGGTCGAGCTTGATGCCGACGTCGCGACACCAGCTCACGATCATCCTGGCCGCGGCCTGGTCTTCGGGATACTCGTTGAGGGCGACGATGCGGAACTCGAGCTTCTTGCCGGCAGCGTTCTCGCGCACCCCGTCACCGTCCGCGTCGGAATACCCGGCGTCCTCGAGGATCTGCTTCGCCTTCTCGGGGTCGTACGAGTATTGGTCGGCCTTGGGGACGTCCCAGTGCCACTCCCCTTGGGCGGTCGAGATGAGCGACGTGCCGGGCACGGCCTGCCCAGCCATGGACGTGGCGTTGAGCGCCTCCTTGTCGATCGCCCAGTGCACGGCCTGACGGATGGCGACGTCGCGCAGCAGCGGGTCGCCCTTGCTCTTCGGGCTCTTCCAGCAGTTGAAGGCCAGTTCGTGAAAGCCGATCGCCGGCGCAGCGACCGCAGTCGTGCCGGGCACGGCGGCGAGCACCTTCTCGTAGGTGGCCGGGAAGTCGACGATCGCGTCGAGGCTCCCGGCTTTGTAATCCTCGATCATCGAGTCCGTGTTCTGGCTGATGACGTAGTAGACCTCGTCCACGGTCGGAGGGCCGCCGAGCGCGACCGGATAGCGTTTGTTGGCCTCGATCTTCACCCATTTACTCTTTTTCAGCTCCGTGACCCGAAAGGGGCCGGAGCCGACGAACGGAGCGTTCTTGAAGCTGTCAAGATTGTCCGGGTCCGCCTTCTTCCAGATGTGCTCCGGAAGGATCGGGATGTAGAGCGCCAGCATCCCCGCGTTCGGCTTACGGGTCGCGATGACGACGGTCGCGTCGTCTGGGGCGGTGACGCTGGTGACGCCGGTGAGGTACTGGACGTAAGCCCAGTGCTGTGTGTCGAGGATGAGGTTGTAGGTGAAGGCGATGTCGCGCGCGGTTAGCGGCTCGCCGTCATGCCACGTCATGCCCTCGCGGATGTGGAACGTCCAGGTCCTGCCGTCGGCAGACGTCTCCCAGCCGGTCGCGAGGTCGGGCGCCGGCTCGTAGTCCTTGTCGTACCAGGTGAGAAAGTCGTAGCCGAGGCGAAAACACTCCCAGGAGATGCTGCTCCAGGAGCTGAACGGGTTCATGCCGTCGTAGTCCTGGTTGATGCCGATCTTGTACGCGACGGGCGCAGCGGCGGGCGAGGGCGATGCGGCGAGAGCGCCGACGGGCCCCGCCGGCAGGCACAGCATCGCGACGGCGAGCACCGCCAAGCTGAGGATACGTCTCATGATCGACTCCTTGTCTAGCGCGTCGCGCAGCGGCCGGGCGGGGCGGTGGCCGTCGCGCACCGCCGCCCCGCCCCGACCGTCGTCGTTACTTGATTCTGATACAGGCGGCGTAGTGGTCGCCGCCGATGTGCACGTCGGGAGGGTCGATCTCCTTGCAGGCGTCGATCGCCTCCGGGCAGCGCGGGTGGAAGCGGCAGCCGGG
>JBBQFA010000016.1:0-18580 GCA_038321515.1 Thermoleophilia bacterium
AGCAGCTCGCTGCTGGTGACGCCGAGCGCCTCGAGCACGTCGGCGGCGGCGATCGCGCCGTCTGAGTACGTCACCAGCTTGTCGAGCGTGCCGATGGCGTCGCGAAAGCCGCCCTGGGAGTGGCGCGCGATGATGTGCAGCGCCTCATCCTGGATGTCGATGGGCGGCCCGCCGCGCTCGTCGGCCGGGCGCGCGTTCTCGCGCTCGATGATGCCGGCCAGCAGGCGCACGATGTCGCTGACCTGTGGGCGGTGGAAGTCGAAGCGCTGGCAGCGCGAGACGATGGTCTCGGGGATCTTGTGGGGCTCGGTGGTGGCGAGCACGAAGACGACGTTGTCCGGCGGCTCCTCCAGCGTCTTGAGGAGGGCGTTGAAGGCCTCACGCGTGAGCATGTGCACCTCGTCGACGATATAGACCTTGAAGCGGCCGTCGATGGGCGCGAAGGCGATCTTGTCGCGCAGTTCGCGCACGTCGTCGATGCTGCGGTTGGAGGCGGCGTCCATCTCGACGACGTCGAGCGAGACGCCGGCGGCGATGGCGACGCAGTGGCGGCAGACGCCGCAGGGCGTGGCCGTCGGCGCCGTCAGCGGCTGCTCGTCGCTGCCGACGCAGTCGAGCGCTTTGGCGAGGATACGCGCCGTGCTGGTCTTGCCGGTGCCGCGCGGCCCCGCAAAGATGTAGGCGTGGGCCACAGCGTCGGTCTCGACCGCGTTGCGGAGGGTGCGGGCCACGTGGTCCTGCCCGACCAGCTCGGCGAAGGTCTGCGGGCGATACTCGCGGTAGAGAGATCGCTTCATCGGACGGCTAGACCACCCCGGTGCGAGATGACAGAAAGTACCGGCCGCGCACCCGCCGTCGAAGCGCGTTCTCCGAGCGTCCTCGCCATGCGCAAGCTCCGGTCAGGCGACCCTGCGGCACATGGAATGGCCTGCTTACCGCTGCTTCCTCCCGGACCTGACGGGGTTCGCAGGGTTCCATTGCGTAGGACCCGACCTTCAACGCCGCGACACGGCTGACAGCCTCGCGGAACGGCCCCTCGGGCGGGAATTCAGCCCCGCTGTAGCGGATTGCGGGTACAGGGCACCGCTGGCTCCCCGCCTAGCGCGACCGGTCTAGGATGGTACGCCGGGGGCGCGGCAGAAGCAAACGGCGTCTCGCCGGCGGACGCAGTTGCAAACCGGCTCCCCATGGCTACATTGAGAACATGAACGCCAGGCAGCATCTACTCGCGGGGCTGAGCGTCGTCTTTATCATCGTCTGCGTCGTGATCGCCGTCACGCCGCTCGGCGCACCGCGTCCGCGGCCGGCGTCGGTGCCCGCCGCCGAGTTCTCGGCGGAGCGGGCGATGGACCCGCTGCGCACCATCGCCGCCGCGCCCCGCCCCATCGGCTCGGCGAACGCGGCGAGAGTACGCAGCCTTATCTACGGGCAGCTCTCTCGTCTCGGGCTCGATCCGCACGTCCAGACGGCCGCGGTCGTCTCGGCCGACGACCCGCGCGTCGCCGGTACCGTGCGCAACGTCGTTGGGCGGCTGCCCGGCCGCGACCCGTCGCGCGCCGTCCTGCTGGTCGCGCACTACGACTCCGTGCCCACGGCGGCCGGCGCCGCCGACGACGGCGGCGGCGTGGCCGCGTTGCTCGAGACGGCGCGCGCCCTTCGCTCGGGTCCGCCGCCGCGCAACGACATCATCTTGCTGTTCACCGACGGTGAGGAGCGCGGCCTGCTCGGGGCGCAGGCCTTTCTACGCGACGACCCGTGGGCCTACGCCGCGGGTGTCGTACTCAACTTCGACAGCCCCGGCTCGTCGTCTCCGGTGCTGATGTACGAGACGAGCGCCGGCAATGGGCTGTTGATCCGCGACCTCCTGCGCTGGGCGCCGCGGCCGTATGCTTCGTCGCTCATGTACGAGGTGTCGCGCCGGCTGCCCATCGAGAGTGACTTTCGGCCCTTCGTTGCCGCCGGCGTGCCGGGCATGAGTTTCGGGGCGCTCGACGGGCCGGCTCATGACCACACGGGCTACGACTCGCTCGGCAACTTCCACCCCGGGAGCCTGCAGCACGAAGGCGACACAGCGCTCGCCCTGGCGCGGCACTACGGCGACGTCGGCCTCTGGGACCTCCATCGCGCCGACGTCGAGTACTTCAACATCGTCGACGGCATCGCCGTCGCCTACTCGCAGAGCTACGTGCTCCCGCTCGCCGCGCTCGCCGTGGCCGTGTTTCTCGCCGCTGTCGCGGTGGCCGCCAGGCGGCGGCTGCTGAGGCTCCGCGGCGTGGCTCTCTCCTTCCTTGCGGCGGCGCTGGCACTGGGTTTGGCGCTGCTGGTGATGGCGATCGTCTGGGGCATGTATCGCTCTGCCTATGAAGAGCGCGTCTGGACGCGCACCGGAGTGGTCGTCAGCGACCTGCACCGCCTCGACCTCGTGTTGCTCGCGGCCGCCGTCATGATGGGCCTCTATATGCTGCTCCTGGGCCGCTTGCGCCCCTGGGATCTGGCGGTCGGGGCGCTCGGCTGGTGGGCGGCCGGCGCCGTGGCGGTCGCGGTCGTGGTGCCGGGCGCGGCGTACCTGCTCGCATGGCCGTTGCTCGCCGCCGGACTCGGCTTGCTGGGCGCGGCCCACTACGGGGAGTGCGTGTTCACGACTGTCGGCGGCGTGATGGTCATGCTGGCCGCGGCGGCGCCGGGCATCGTCCTGCTCAGCTCGGCGACGTATCTGCTCCTCATGTCGGCGGGGCTCCGGGAGGTCGTCACCGTCACGCTCGTCTGGCTGGCCGCGGGCCTGCTCGTGCTGCCGATGGCGGTCGTGCGCACGGCCTTTCGTCTGTGGGTGCCGCCGGCGCTCGGCCTGACCGGCTTCGTCGTGCTGATGGCGGTGGGCTCGGCCGTCGCCTTCGACGCCGAGCATCCCAAGTCGACGAGCGTCCACTACGTGCAGGACGAGCGCGGCGCAGCCACATGGCGCGCGATCGACCGGGTCGACTCGTGGACGCGGCAGTTCCTGCCCGATCCGGCGCACCTGTCGTACGGTTCCACGTACTACCCGCAGATGGGCGTGCGCGCCACGGTCACTGCGGCGGCGCCTGCGTGGCGTCTCGTGCCGCCCACGCTGCGGGTGTTGTCCGACACCAGCGAGGCCGGGCGCCGCACGGTGCGGCTCCGCCTGCGCTCGCCGCGCCGCGCCGCGGTGCTGAGCCTGCTCGTCCACTCGGTGGTGGGGAGCCTCTCGGCGACCGTCGACGGCCGGCCTTTGGGCGGGCAGGACACGACGATCCTCGACGACACGACGGTGCGCTGGGCGTTCGACTACTACGCGCCGCCGGCGCGCGGGATCGAGGTGACGCTGCGCGTCGCGGCGGGCCCGCCGGTGTTGCTCGAGGCCGTCGACTACTCGTATGGCCTGCCGGCCCCGGCGGCCGCGCTCTACGCGGCCCGGCCTGCCGGCATACTCCCCGGCCGCCTCGGCGACGGCACTTTGGCCCAGACGTCCGTCCGCCTGCCGCGGGTGCCGCCGGATGCGGCGCCCGGCGACTGACGTCCGGGTGCGGGCTAGAGCCGCAGCACCAACTCGCGCACGTCCGGCTCCTGGCCCGGCCGCACGTCGAAGCCGAGGTTCTCGGCGAAGCGCGCCATGCCCGGGTTGGCGGCGAGCACGAGGCCCCTGATCTCGCGCACGTGACGGTCGCGGGCGGCCTGGATGAGGGCGTCCATGAGCATGCTGCCGATGCCCTTGCGCTGGTACTCGTCGCGCACGACGATGGCGAATTCGCCCTCTTCGGCGTTGGCCGTCTCGATCGAGAGACGGGCGACACCGAGCATCGACTTCTTCTTCTTGCCCTTGTTCTCGCGGATGGCGACCAAGGCGATCTCGCGGTCGTAGTCGATGTGGCAGTAGCGCACCAGCATCGACTTGGTGACTTCGCCGATCGGGCCGAAGAAGCGGTACTCGGCGGTGGCCGGCGAGAACGATTCGACCATGTCGCTCCACAGCGGTTCGTCCTCGGGCTTGATGGCGCGGATGTGGACCTTCTCGCCCTGGATGGGCACGTCCCAGTGGTACTTGCTCGGGTACATGGAGATCATGAGGTGTGACCCCGGAAGGGTGATCTTGCGCACGTCCTTGGGCTCGATGACGATGCGCGCGTCGAGCGCGCAGATGCCGTCGGTGCGCACCTGCAGGGGGTTGATGTCCATCTCGAGGATCTCGGGAAAGTCGACCAGCAGGTAGCTCATCTTGACCAGCGCCTGCTCGAGCGCGACCATGTCGACGGGCTCCTTGCCGCGGTAGCCGGAGAGCAGCTTGCTCACCTTGGTGCTCTGGATCATCGACTGCGCGAGGGCCTGGTTGACGGGAGGGAAGTCGACGGCCACGTCGCGGTACAACTCAACGCCGGTACCGCCCATGCCGAACATCATCGCCGGGCCGAAGGTGGGGTCCTTCTTGGAGCCGAGGATCACCTCGTAGCCGCCGCGGCTCATCGCCTGCACGGCGACACCGATGATGCGCGCCTCCGGCGTCACGGTCTGGACGCGCTCGGTGATCTTGGTGAACTGGTTGGCGGCCTCGGGCGCGGAGCGCACGTTGAGGGCGATGCCGCCGACATCGCTCTTGTGGGTGATGTCGTGGCTGAGGATCTTGATCGCGACCGGGAAGCCGATCTCCGTGGCTGCCTTCGAGCATTCTTCCGCCGAGGTCGCGACCACGGTCTTCACGGCCGGGATCCGGTAGGCGTCGAGCACGGCCTTGGCCTCGGGCTCGCTCAGGATGCTGCGCTCATCGCGAGCTACCTCAAGGAAGATCTTCTTGACCGCGTGCCTGTCCGGCTCGAACTCGGGGAGGATGTCGGCCGGCGTCTCGTAGAGGTTCGCGAGGTTGCGCGTGTACTGGTACATGTACATGTAGGCGCGGACCGCGTCCTCAGGGGTGTCGAAGGTGGGCACGTGGGCGCTGCGCAGGAGGCGCACGGCATCAGCCACCTTGATCTCGCCCATGAATGAGGTGAGCAGGGGTTTGAGCTGATGGCTGTGAGCGACCTCGACCAGTGCCGCGGCGGTGCCTGTGGGGTCGCTCATCGCCTGCGGCGTGAGGATCGCGAGCACACCGTCGCAGTTGGGGTCGTCCATGAGCGCCTGGGCGGCGGTCGCGTAGCGCTCCGCGTCGGCGTCGCCGGCGACGTCGACGGGGTTGCCGCGCGCGGCAAAGCCGGGCAGCGCGGCCTCGAGCTTCGCGTCGGTCTCGGGGCTGAGCTCGGCCAGCTCGCCGCTCAGGTGGAGCAGGCGGTCACTGGCCATGACGCCGGGGCCGCCGGCGTTGGTGACGATGCCGAGGTGCGGGCCGCGCGGGCTGGAGACGCGCGAGAGCGCCTCGCTGGCGTCAAACAGGTCTTCGATCTCGTCGACGCGCACGACGCCGGCGCGGCGGAACACGGCACTGTAGAGCGTGTCGTCGCCGGCGATGGCGCCGGTGTGGCTGGCGGCCGCGAGTGCGCTGCGCGCCGTGCGTCCGCTCTTCACGACGATGATCGGCTTGCTCTTGGCAAAGTGGCGCGCCGCGCTCATGAACTTGCGCGCGTCGGTGATCGACTCGATGTAGAGGATGATGCTGCTCGTGTGCGAGTCGGCGCCGAAGTAGTCGATGAGGTCGCCGAAGTCGACGTCACACATGGAGCCGACGCTGACAAAGGCGCTGAAGCCGATGTTGTTGGCCGCCGCCCAGTCGAGGATGGCGGTGCCGAGGGCGCCGCTCTGGCTGAAGAAGGCGACGCGCCCGGCCGGGGGGATCACGTGGGCGAAGGTCGCGTTGAGGTTCACCGACGGGCGGATGAAGCCGAGGCAGTTGGGCCCGACGATGCGCACGCCGTAGCTCTCGGCGATCGACTTGACCTCCTCCTCGAGGCGCTTGCCCGCCTTGCCGATCTCCTTGAAGCCGGAGCTGACGATGACGGCGCCGGCGACGCCGGCCTCGCCGCACTCGCGCATCGTCTGCGGCACGATCTTCGCCGGTACGGCGATGATGGCGAGGTCGATCTTGCGCGGCACCTGGCTGATGCTCGCGTAGGCCTGGATGCCCTGCACCGACTGCGCCGCGACGTTCACGGGGTACACGATCCCCTCGTACTCGGCGCCGATCAGGTTGCGCAGGAGGATGTAGCCGACGGATCCTCGCTTGTTGCTGGCGCCGATGACGGCGATGCTCTTGGGGTCGAAGAGCTTCTCGAGGTTGCGCGTGCTCATCTTCTGGTCCCGTCTCTCGTGGTTGCTCTGCTCCGCCGCGGGAACAGCGCCCACGGCGAGTCACTTGCGTGATCCGAGGGGTGGTCTCGCGCACGGATGTCGGGACCCGGAGCTGATCGTGCCCGGCAACGATCGTCGTCTTGCGCGAGACGCCCCGCCTACTCTAGACCGTGCGGCGTCGCGGTTCATCCTCGCCGCCGGCCCGGATGACTGGTTTCGGGGTGGCACGAGGGGGAAAACCGGCGCGACGGCACCAGCCGATCCCAGGAGGACCAATGGCCGACCCCATCTACGCTCAGAGGTACCGGCACCTCAAGCGCCTCGCGCCGGGCCGGGACGAGGCTGCCTACCGGGCGCAGGACGACGCCGGCAGGCCGGTGGTCATCTCCGTCGTCCGGCCGTTCGACCCGTCCGGCTTCTTGCGCACGATGGGCCTCGTAAGCGCGGTCCGCCATCTCGATCTGACCGCGGTGCTTGACGCCGGTCGGGACGGCGCCGACTGCTTCGTCGTCTCCGACGATCCGGGCGGCGCCGACGCGCAGGCGCCAGGTATCTCAGCCCGGAGGAGGTGGCGGGGCGCGCCGCGTCGCCCGCCTCCGACGGCGTCGTCAAGCCCCTGACGAGCCGCACAGGGTGAAGAGACAGAGAGGGCGGGCGGCGCGCCTGCGCCGCCCGCCCTCTCGAGCGGTCGTCTGTGAGCAAGCCCCTCTTATTCGGCGTTGGCCTTGAGGTCCTCGACGACGGCCGGGTCGGCCAGCGTGGAGGTGTCGCCCAGAGCGTCGAACTCGCCCTCGGCGATCTTGCGCAGGATGCGGCGCATGATCTTACCCGAGCGGGTCTTGGGCAGGCCGGTGGCGAACTGCATCTTGTCGGGCGTGGCGATGGGGCCCACGACCTTGCGCACGTGCACGACGAGCTCCTTCTTGAGATCGTCGCTTGGCTCCACGCCGTCGTTGAGCGTGACGTACGCGTAGATGCCCGTGCCCTTGATGGGGTGCGGGTAGCCGACCACGGCGGCCTCGGCGACCTTCGGGTAGCTGACCAGCGCGCCCTCGACGTCGGAGGTGCCGATGCGGTGCCCGGAGACGTTCAGCACGTCGTCGATGCGGCCCTTGAGCCAGTAGTCACCGTCGGTGTCGATGGCGCAGCCGTCACCGGTGGTGAAGAAGCCCTTGAACATCGAGAAGTACACTTCTTTGAAGCGCTTGCCCTCGACGTCGCCCCAGGTGCCGCGGATCATGCCGGGCCAGGGAGCGGTGATCACGAGGTGGCCGTCTTCGCCAACGGCTGCGGGCTCGCCCTTGTCGGTGAGCACTGTCGCCTGGACGCCGAAGAACGGGCGGCCGGCCGAGGCGGGCTTGAGCGGGATCGCGCCCGGCATCGGGAAGATCATGACGCCGCCGGTCTCGGTCTGCCACCAGGTGTCGATCAGCGGGCAGCGGCCCTTGCCGATCTTGTCGTAGTACCACTTCCAGCTGTTGGCGTCGATCGGCTCACCCACGGAGCCCATCAGGCGGAGCGACGGCATGTCATGCTTGTCGACCCACTCGTCGCCCTGGCCGATGAGGCTGCGGATGACGGTCGGGGCGGTGTAGACGGTCGTGGTCTTGTGCTTCTCCACGACCTGCCAATAGCGGTCCGGCTCCGGATAGGTGGGGAGACCCTCGTAGAGGACGCTCGAGACGCCGAGGCTGAGTGGCCCGTACACGATGTACGTGTGGCCGGTGATCCAGCCGATGTCGGCGGTGCAGAAGTGGATATCGTCCTCGTGCAGGTTGAAGGCGTACTTCGTCGAGTCATGCGCGTACAGCAGGTAGCCGCCGGTGCTGTGCAGCACGCCCTTGGGGGTGCCGGTGGAGCCCGACGTGTAGAGGATGAAGAGCGGGTGCTCGGCGTCGACCGGCACGGGTGGGCAGTCGGTGGTGATGTCGGCGGCAGCCATCTCGTCGTGGAACCAGACGTCGCGACCCGCGGTCATGGGCACGTCGCCGTCGACGCGCTTGACGACGATGACCGTCTCGACCGTGGTCTCGCCGCTGATGGCGACGTCGGCGTTGGTCTTGCTGGGGGTGTTCTTCTTGCCGCGCCAGCCCTTGTCGGCGCAGATGAGGACCTTGGCGCCGCAGTTGTCGATGCGCGACTTGAGGGCCTCGGCGCTGAAGCCGCCGAAGACGATCATGTGGATCGCGCCGAGGCGCGCGCAAGCCAGCATGACGACGGGTAGTTCGGCGATCATAGGCATGTAGATGGCGACGCGGTCGCCCTTCTTCACGCCGTGCTTCTTGAGCACGTTGGCGAACTTGCTGACCTCGTCGAGGAGCTCTTTGTACGTGTACGTCCTGGTGTCGCCGGGGTCGCCCTCGAAGATGATTGCGGCCTTGTCGCCCTTGCCCGCCTCGACGTGACGGTCGAGACAGTTGTAGCTGACGTTGAGCTCGCCGCCCTCGAACCACTTGACGCTCGGCGTCGGGTCGAAGCTCCACTCGAGAACGGTGTCCCACTTCTTCGTCCACACCAGGGCCTTCTCGGCGCGGTCCGCCCAGTAACCCTCGGGATCGTCGACCGACCGCTTGTACTCGGCCTCGTACTCGGCCACGCTCTTGAAATACGCGCCCTGCGAGAACTCGGGCGACGGCGGGATGACCATCGGCTTGTCTGCCACTGTGTCCACCTCCATGAACCTTTCACGTCGTGCTTGAATGCTGTCAGCTGCCCGCGCGGGCGCCCGGGAGGGTTGTGCGCGGGGGACTCGTCCGCGACCGGCGGGCTGCCAGGACTTCCGCACGGCGGGACCAGCCAGCGTGGCGACCACAGTCATCGCTCCGATGCGCCCCTTGATCCTGGACCATTCGGGCCGGACGACGGCAACGTGCGCCTCACTCCTTGGGCTAGGCCAATCGCTGACACTAGAGATGCGCGGGGGCAAAAGCAACCCATTTGGGCGCGGTTCATCAGGATGGATGAACGGGGGAGAGGGAGATGGCACTTGCGGCGCGGATGCAGTGTCCACGATGCGGTGAGGGGTGAGGGTGGTGGGCGATGTTGGACTTGAACCAACGACCTCCCGCGTGTGAGGCGGGCGCTCTCCCACTGAGCTAATCGCCCACGAGTGCGAGGACGGCCGAGCGCCGGCACGGCCCCGCGGGAGGCAGAGGATACCACAGGGGCCGGGTGGGGAGTAAACGATGGTGCGGACGTGCAGCAACGCACCCAGCAGCTGGCGCTCTACGGAGTCTCGGCGCGCTCCTTGACCGCGCGGGCCATCAGCTCGAAGCCCGCCTGCGACGCGGCCATCACCTTGCCGGCGAACGGCAGGAGGATGCCGCTGACGTCCTCGTGTGAGGTGAAGCGCGAGCGCCCGTCAGCCAGGGAGTCGACGATCAGCGCGTGGCGCCCGTCGAAGAGACCGCGGATCTTGTACTCGCCCTTCCAGCGCACCAGGTGGCCGGGCTGGACGTCGAGAACGAGAGGGCGAAAGCTCACTGGCTTCATGCCCGGAGCCGCGATCGTGATGTCGAGGCGCGTGCCGACGTGGAGCTCGCCCGCGGCACGGACGATGAAGGGGTTCCACTCGGTGTACCTCGGGAGGTCGCTCACGACGCGCCAGACGGCAGTGGCGGGCGCGTCGATCTCGATGGCTGCGTGGAGCGTTTGCATGAGGCCTCCTTGGCGGGGTGTCCATTTGAAGCTACCCGGCTGGGAGCGCTGGCTCACCACGAGTGGGTGCCAGGGTCAGATGAGGAGGTCCCGCCCGCGGTCCGTCAGCCGTCGCCGCCGGACCTTGCAGTCGGGCATGACCGCGACGACGCGCTCCCAGAAGGCCGGCCCGTGATGCGGCTCGAGCAGGTGCGCCAGCTCGTGCACGACGACGTAGTCGACGAGGTCCGGAGGCTGGGTGGCGAGCTGCCAGTGAAAGCTCACCTTCGCGGCGCGGTGGTCGCAGACGCCCCAGCGGCGGCTGCCGAGGTCGCGCACGATGACGGTTGCCGGCGAGGCTCCGACGAGAGGCGTGAAGCGTTTGATGGCAGCGTCGATGCGGGTCTGAGCGCGGGCGGTGTACCACGCGATGACGGCGGCGCGCGCCTCTCCGTCGAGGCCGCGGGCGAGCTCGAGGCGCCCGCGGCGCAGGGCCACCGGCTGGGGCGGCTCGTCGACGAGCACGAGCCGATAGGTGCGCCCCAGGTACGGCAGGCGCTCGCCTTCAGCGAAGCGCATCGGCTGCGCTGGAGGGCCGAGCGCCTCGAACTCGGCGAGCTTGCGGCGTACCCACGGGAGCTTGGCGCGCACGACGCCCTCGATCTTGCGCGCCGGGACGCCGGCCGGCGCCGCCACGACGAGCCCGCCGTCGCGTCTGACGGTGATGCCGATGGTGCGCCGACGCCGGCTCCAGCGCACCGCGAAGGTCAGACGGTCGACGTCGAGGGATTCGATCGGGGGGCGGCGGAGCTTCACGCCCGGGATGCTAGCGCATCGGGCATGGCGCCGCGCCAGCCGGAGCGAGCGCGGCCTCGCTGGCATCGGGCGCCGGGAGGACGGGCGCCCGGTCGCCGGCATCGGGCGCCGGGTCCGTACGCGGCAAGGGCGGCCCCGAAACGGGGCCGCCCTTGCCGCGGCTTTGGCTGTGGTGCGGCGTTAAGCCTTACGAACGTTGCTCGCCTGCATTTTGCCGTTCTGGCCTTCGGTGACGTCGAAGGTGACCTTGTCACCCTCGTCGAGGGTCTTGAAGCCCTCGGACTGGATCTCACGGAAGTGGACGAACAGGTCGTCACCATCTTCACGGGAGATAAAGCCGTAACCCTTAGCCGCGTTGAACCACTTGACTGTGCCTTCTGCCATCTGACGCATCCTTTTCCAGCCCCGGAGGGCTTAAACAAAGCGGCGTGACCATTTGCTTTGGTTCCGCTGTCAGTGCCGGCGGAGAAGCAAGTGGTCACGCCGCCAAACCTCGGGTCACATTCTGACCCGTATGCGAGAGTGTAGAACATCTTGTCAAGAAAGTCTCTGCGAATGTTGAACGTCTACCCGCTCAGGCCGGGTCCCCTGGCAGCACGCCGGCGGCGGTGAGGCCGCGCAGCGCCTCTGCCGCCGCCTCCTCGGTCGCCAGCGCGGCAGGCAGGTCGAGGTCCGCGCCGAGGTCGCCGCCGTCGCCGCGCCCGATCACGAAGACCTCGTGCGGCGCCGCCAGCGCGCGCAAGCGCCGCAGGTCGAAGCGGTCCATGTCGCCGAGCGCCGCCACGAGCACGATGCCGGCGTCGGTCATCGCCCAGGCGATCTCGCCGAGTCGGCCGAGCTGGGCCTCGCGGCCGAGCACGTCCTTGTCGTCGCCGAGGTCCGTCGCGCTGAGGCAGTAGGAGTGCACGCCCAGCGCGAAGACGCGGCGCTCGAGCGCCGCGGCGACGGCGTGCGCGTCCGCGCCGGACTCGCCGACGAACACGATCGCCTTGCCGCCGTGCCCGTAGCGGGCGGCGCGCTGCTCTTCGGTCACCTCGCCGCTGCCGAAGCGCCGCTCCCCGTCGGCGCTCGCTGCCGCCTCGGGAAGCGCCTCGAGGGCGATGCCACAGCCGGCCGTGTCCCAGCCGTGCACGATCACGAAGCGTGATGTGGGCTCGAGCGTGTCGGCGGCGTCAAAGGCCACCGGGCGCGTGGCTCTGAAGACGACCTCGGCCACGGCGTGACGCTCGACCTGAGCGGCGCCGGTCACCGACTGGAGCTCCTGCTCGTCGAGTACGCTCATGACCGACTCGAGCTCCACGGGCACGCGGGCGGCGCCCATGCGCAGCACGTAGCGCCGTCCGCGGATCAGCGGCGCCGTCCCCATCCAGAAGATGTTGGCGCGCAGGCGCGTGGCGATCAGCGGGGCGGGCTCGCCGGCACGCACCATCATCTCGCCCGGCTTGGCGTAGACCTGCGTTTCGAGCGTCAGGCCCGTTGCCTGACCTGAATACGCTTCGTCCGGTCGCGGGCCGGAGAGAGCCTCGATGGTCCTGACGGTCGAGTGCTTACCGGATGGCAGAAAGACGACGTCGTCACCCGGGTGGATGCGGCCGGTCTCGACGGTGCCGACGAAGATACGGCGGTCGTCGCCGGCGGCGGTGAACTTGTAGACGTCCTGGAGCGGCATGCGGAACGGCCGGTCGAGATCGTCGTCGAGACGCTTGAAGCCCTCGACCTGCTCGAGCACGGTGGGGCCGTCGTACCAGGGCGCCTCGACGGCCCGATCGACGATGTTGGCGCCGTCGCGGGCGCTGATCGGGATGAAGCTGGTGGGATGCACGCCGAGGCGGCCGAGAAAGTCGGCGTACTCGTGGGTCACCGCGTCGAAGGCCGCCTGGTCCCAGTCCAGCAGGTCCATCTTGTTGACCAGCACGCAGATCTGGCGGATGCCCAGCATCGAGAGGATGTAGCCGTGGCGCTTGGAGTTCTCACGCACGCCCTCTTTGGCGTCGATCACGAGCAGTGCCGCCTGGGCGCGCGAGGCGCCGGTGATCATATTTTTGAGGAACTCCACATGGCCGGGGGCGTCGTGGATGATGTAGTGCCGGTTGGGCGTGTTGAAGAAGCAGCGCGCCGTGTCGATGGTGATGCCCTGCGCCTGCTCGTTCTTGAGCGCGTCAAGGAGAAAGGCGTACTCGAACGGCCGCGCGTTGAGCTTGCACATCGCCTTGACCTGGTCGAGCTTGCCCTCGGGCAGCGAGCCGGTGTCGGCCATGAGCCGGCCGATGACGGTGCTCTTGCCGTGGTCGACGTGACCGACGGCGACGATGTCCATGCGCTCGAGGTCGGGGGAGACGAGAGTGGTCACATGTACCCCCCGCGGCGCAGCGACTCCAGGCCACCGCCGTCGTCCTTGTCCTGGGCGCGGCCGCTGCGCTCGGCGATGTTGCTGAACTTGCCGCTGCGCAACTCCTCGATGATCTCGGCCACGTTCGTGGCAGTCGACTCCACCTGCGCCGTGCACGGCCAGCAGCCCAGCGAGCGGCAACGCATGCCCTTGCCGTCGTCGAAGTAGAGCGAGGTGACGGGGATGCTCTCGCGCTCGATGTACTCCCACACGTTGAGCTCCGTCCAGTCGAGCAGCGGATGCACGCGCACGTGCGTGCCGGGCTCGAAGTCGGTCTTGAAGTAGCGCCACAGCTCGGGCGGCTGATCGTCGACGTTCCAGTCGTTCTCGACGTCGCGCGGCGAGAAGTAGCGCTCCTTGGAGCGCGAGCCCTCTTCATCCGCGCGCACCCCCACGATCACGCCGGTGTAGGGCGAGAGATCCTCGTCCTCGACCAGATGACCGAGGGTGTGGTCCATGCGCAGGCGCGGCCACTCGCCCGAGAGGGTGTGCTTGAGCGCCATGGTCTTGAGGTTGCGGCAGCAGGCGATACGGTCGCAGTTGCCGTCGGGAAAGGTCTGCTTGTCCGCCAGCGCCTTGCGGTTCTGCCCGACGACGAGGTTGAGACGCCACTCGAGCGCCAGCTTGTCGCGGTACTCGATCATCTCCGGCATCTTGTAGGCGGTGTCGATGTGGACGAGCGGGATCGGCACATGGCCGAAGAACGCCTTGCGCGCCAGGTGCAGGAGGACCGTGCTGTCCTTGCCGATGGACCACAGCATGCACACGTTGCCGAGGCTGCGGTACGCCTCGCGCAGGATGTGGACGCTCTTGGCTTCGAGGGTCTCAAGCTGGTTCATGAAGGGGGCCGGCTCCGGGTGACCGGGGTCAGCTGCCGGGCTGGGCGGTCTCGAGGGGCACGGCTCCGGCTCCGCGGTGGTGCAGCCCGCACTCGCGGTGGTCGGCAGCCTCCCACCACCACCGACCCGCGCGCGCGTCCTCGCCCTTGGCGACCGCGCGCGTGCAGGGCGCGCAGCCGATACTCGGGAAGCCCTGGTCGTGCAGCGGGTTGTACGGCACATCGTGCTCTCGCACGTAGTCCATCACGGCCTGCTCTGTCCAGTCCGCGAGAGGGTTGATCTTGACCATGTCGGCGAGGTTGTCCCACTCGATGAACTCGACCTCCTGGCGGGTCGCGCCCTGGCCGGTGCGTAGGCCGCAGACCCAGGCGTCGAGCTCGAGCTGCGCGCGCCTCAGGGGGAGGATCTTGCGCACCTCGCAGCAGCGCGTACGCGCCTCGATGCTGTGGCGGAAGAGGTTGACGCCGTCGCGGTCGACCATCTTCTCCACCTCGGCGGCGGCCGGGAAGTACGTGTGGATCGTCACGCCGTAGCGCTTGGCGGTGCGATCGATGAGGTCGTACGTCTCGGGGAAGAGACGGCCGGTGTCGAGCGTGAAGATCGGGACGTCCAGGCCGGAGTCGGCGATCATCGCCGTAAGGACCTGGTCCTCGAGCCCGAGGGAGGACGCAAAGGCGACGCGGCCGGGAAAGCGCCGGACGGCGGCAGCGAGCACGTCCTGTGCGGAGGCGTCCTCGAGCTCGGCGAGAAGGGCGGGTACGGTCTCCGGCTGGGTCATGGAGGCTCCTCTGGTGTCGCGGACGGCGGCGGGCATACAGCAATGCATGTAACTAATGTAACGAAGAACTAGGCAGCATGATAGGCGCGAACGGACGCAAGCGCAAGCGCACGGGTCTCTCGGCCCGGCTCTGGGTCAGCCGGTCACGGTCACGCCGGCGGCGGGGTCGAGCGGATTGGTGCGGACCGCTAGCGAGAAGAGGAACGGGTACTGCGTCTGGAGATGACGGAGGTAGTCGAGCCACTGCAGGCCGAGCAGCGTGTAGGCACGCTGCACGTCGCCGGCGAGGTGGGCGGCGTCCGCCGCCGGCAGAGCCTCGAAGTCGGCGCGCGCCTGCAGCTCCTCGGCGACATGCGTCACGGCCCAGAGGAGGTCGGTGAACGTCTCGTGCTCGAGGAGCGCCTGGTTACCGAGCAGGCTCAGCAGGTACGACTTCTCGAGGTCGAGGCGGCTGCGCAGGCCGGTGAGGTCGGCGGCGCTAAGGTGGATGACCGGCTCATGCGCACGAAAGGCGCGTGTTGCGCGTTCGTAGTCCTTCTCCCGCCAGGCCATCGTCGCCACAAGGTCGCCTCTGACCTCGGCCAGCTTCGAGTCGAGCGCCGCCGTTCGCCCCAGGAGGTCGGTCCCGCACTCGCTGAAGAACGCGCCGATGATCATGTTGAGCTTGTTCAGCATCGTCTCGCGGTTGCGTCGCTGCATGAGTCCGTCGAGCAGCAGCGAGACGAGCAGCACCTGGATGAAGAGAAAGGCCACGTCGTCCACCAGGTAGCGGAGCATCTCCCGGTGCAGGGGCGCGGTCGGAAACAGCAGCCAGCGCGCGGCGTAGACGAGTATGGCGAGAACGATCAAAGTCGCGGCGATCTCGATTTGCCAGCGGCGCAGGCGCATAGGGGTATCCCTCCGGTCGATGACGGCGTGGGCCGCTAGGATACCTGCCGCAGAGCGACGCCCTCCGTCTCGAGCAGCCGCAGCTTGCGCCAGAGGCCGCCGCCGTAGCCGCCGAGACCGCCGCCGGCGGCGGTCACGCGGTGACATGGGATCACGATGGCCAGCCGGTTGGCACCGTTGGCGCGGCCGACGGCGCGGGCGGCGCCGAGCACGCCGATCTCGCCGGCGAGATCGGCATACGAGCGGGTCTCGCCGTAGGGGATGCGGCGCACTGCGTTCCATACGCGCGTCTGGAAGACACTTCCAGGGTACGCGAGCGGCAGGTCGAACTCCCGGCGCTCGCCGGCGAAGTAGTCGTCGAGCTGCGCGCGCAGCCGCTCAAAGAGCGGGCTCGCGCCCGGCACGAGCGGAACACCGAATCGCTTGCGCAGCGTGTCGAGCTGAGTCGCCATCATGCGGCGGTCGGGGTACTCGAGCAGGCAGAGCGCCTCGGCCGTGGCTCCTGCGACCATCACGCCCAGGGGCGTCTCGATCGAGGCGAGCGTGATGACACCCGGCGCCGCGCCGTCGTGTCGGCCGGCTGTGCGCGCC
Source organism: Thermoleophilia bacterium (assembly GCA_038321515.1). Classification (GTDB taxonomy): domain Bacteria; phylum Actinomycetota; class Thermoleophilia; order UBA2241; family UBA2241; genus CAIXSE01. The sequence continues at coordinate 16,169 of JBBQFA010000016.1, forward strand.
GGTGCGGCCGAACCGGGCGGACCACCGATCAGTCTGCCGAAGGCCTCCCGGAATCCTGAGTGCGATCCCCACCCGTGCTCGAACACGACCTCGTCGATCCTCTCTCCGGAGCGGATCGCCGCAAAGGCGCGTCCAAGCCGCCGCGCGCGCGAGTACGCCTGGAAGGTCATTCCGTAGGTCTTCTGGAAGTAGCGCCTCACGGCGGCGGGGTCGAGGCCTTCGGCGTGAAGGTCCGCGTCCTTGATCCGCGCGGCGGGATCGGCCTTGACGCGGGCGATCAGCTGCGAGGCCCACTCGGGCGCGCCGGCTGTGCCCTCCAGCGGGCGGCAGCGACGGCAGGGGTGGTAACCGGCTACCAGCGCCTCACGTGCCGTGGCGTAGAACTCCACGTGTTCACGTTTGGGCTTGCGCGCCGCGCACGAGGGCCGGCAGAAGATGCCGGTCGTGGTGATCGCGGCGAAGAAGAGCCCGTCGAACGACGCGTCGCGCTTCATGAGAGCTCCGAGCATCTCGTCGCGTGTCGGGAGCGGCTGATGGTGGGGTCCAAGGTGAACGTCGTTCTGCATGTCCACAGAGTAGTGCCGGCTCGGCACCCGGCGCCACCGAAAACCGGAGGTCGAATCCGGGCGGCCGCTACTCCGCCGGCCCGGCTTCGCTCGCGGCGACCACGCTGGTCGCCTTGATCTCCGGCCCGGCCATGCGTATCGAGGCGCCTTCGAGGCGGGTGCCGGTGACGATCACCGAGAGACCCTTGAGATCCTCAAGCTGCTGTGCGTAGTCGGCGCCGTTGGCGATCACCGCGATGGTCTTGCCGACGTCCCCCTCGGCCTCGGTGCCGCCGATGACCGCCCAGAACCCACCCTCGAGGTCGCGGAACTCCACCGTGCCCACGGCCTGGACGGTGCCGTCCTCCAGGTCGTAGAGGCCGGGAGCCATCTTGGTGCCGGCTGCCGGTGCCCCGGGCGCGGGGCTCGACGGCGCCGGTGAAGCGTTCGTGGCGCCGCCGCCACAGGCGGCGAGCGCGGCCGCCAGGCCTGCGGCGGCGAGCATGACGACTACCGCGACGAGTACGGTCGAGCGGATGCGCACGATCATCGTGTCCTCCTCGGCGCTCACTTCCTGCCCTTCTCCCTGCCCTTGCCGTGCTTCTTGACGCGGCGCTTCTTCGGCGCCTCGGGTTCGTCGCCCGCCGCCTTGCCGCCGCCGGCCTTGGCCTCCAGCTTCTCGGCGACGGGGTCGGCGGCGACGCCCGGAGGAGCTTCGGCCTCGAGCTCCTTCTTCACGTCGTCGAGCTCCGCCAGGGCCTCGGGCGTCGGCACGGGGAAGCGGGGGTCGATGGTCATGAGCGTGTCGACGAGGACGGCCGCGGCCGCGATCCGCGCGAACCACTTGTGGTCGGCGGGGAGGACGTACCACGGCGCCCACTCGGTGCTCGTGTTGGAGAGCATCTCGGAGAACGCCTTCTGGTAGTCGTCCCAGTACTGACGTTCACGGGCATCGCCGGCCGAGAACTTCCAGTTCTTCTCCGGGACGTCGATGCGCGCAAGGAATCGCCGGCGCTGCTCCTCCTTTGAGAGATTGAGAAAGATCTTGACGACCTTGTAGCCGTTCTCGACGAGGTGGCGCTCCCAGTCGTTGATCGAGCGGTAGCGGCGCGCCCAGACGCCGGCCCGGCGCGCCGTCTTCGGCAGCTTCTGGCCGGCGAGGATCGCTTCGTGCACGCGCACGATCAGGACCTCTTCGTAGTGCGAGCGGTTGAAGATGCCGATGTTGCCGCGCGCGGGGAGCCGCTGCTGGTAGCGCCACAAGTAGTCGTGGTCGAGCTCCTCGGCGGACGGGACCTTGAAGCCGTGTACCTCGACGCCCTGCGGGTTCACGCCGCTCATGACGTGACGGATCGTCCCGTCCTTGCCGGCGGCGTCCAGCGCCTGCAGGCACATGAGCACGGCCCAGGTGTCTTGCGCGGCAAGGCGCGCCTGATACTCGGCCAGCGCCTCGATCCCCGCGGCGAGCAGCTCCTCACCCTGCTCCTTCGTCAGGCCGTCCGCCTTGTAGTCGGGGTCGAAGTCCCGGGCCAGCACCACCTTCTTGCCCGGCGGCACGCGGAACGGCTCGATGAACTCCCGCATCTGCTTCTTGCTTGGCCGTGCCATGTCACGCCCCCTCATTCGTGTGCTGCAATCCTGCCCACGCAGTATGAAGTGGCAACATCGGGGTGCGTTGGCGGGACGAGGCCCGCGGCGGTTCGAAGCCCTACCGGCTCGAAGCGCCGCAGCAGTGTTTGTACTTCTTGCCGCTGCTGCACGGGCACGGATCGTTGCGCCCGGTGGTGCGCGCCTCCTCGGCAAGGACCGCCATGACCTCATCGGCGTAGCCGCCGCGCTGGAGCGCGGCGGCCATGAGTCGCATCGG
>JBBQFA010000017.1:0-17317 GCA_038321515.1 Thermoleophilia bacterium
CACGTGACCGAGGCACTGCAGTTCGTGATCATCACGGGCCTGTCCGGAGCCGGCAAGTCGCAGGCCATGGACTCGTTCGAGGACGCCGGCTGGTTCTGCGTCGACAACCTGCCACCGGAGTTGGTGCCGACGCTCGTCGACCTGTTCCGCCGCGAGGGCAGCAAGGTCGACCGCGTGGCGGTCGTCAGCGACGTGCGCGGCGGCGAGTACTTCAGCCAGCTCGAGGACCTGCTCGACGAGCTCCACGAGCGCGGCGTCGAGTCCACGCTCGTGTTTCTCGAGGCCTCCAACGAGGCGCTCGTGCGTCGCTTCAAGGAGACCCGCCGCCGCCACCCGCTGGCGGGCGGCGGCAGCATCATCGACGGCATCCGCGAGGAGCGCCGCCGGCTGGCCGGGCTGCGCGAGCGCGCCACGCGGGTCATCGTCACCAGCGACACGTCGATCCACCAGCTCAAGGCGCGCCTCAATGAGGACCTCATCAACCACACGCGGCGCACCAACATCGTCTTCGCCGTCGTCTCCTTCGGGTTCAAGTACGGCATCCCCATCGACGCCGACCTGCTCTTCGACGTGCGCTTCTTGCCCAATCCGCACTACGACCTGAGGCTACGTACGCTGACCGGTCTGGACGCCGAGGTCCGCGATTTCGTGCTCGAGTCGCCGGGGACGAGCGAGTACCTCGAGCGCCTGTTCCCGCTGCTCGACTTTCTGTTCCCGCGGTACGCCGCCGAGGGCAAGGCTCACCTCACCATCGGCGTCGGCTGCACCGGCGGCCGCCACCGCTCGGTGGCCATCGCGCAGCTCCTCGGCGAGCGTTACGAGAAGCAGGGCTACTACACGGTGGTCCGCCATCGAGACCTGACGAGAGACTAGGGGTGAGACGCTCGCTCGAGTGGCTCGTCCCCGGGCTGGGGATCAAGCGCTGGCTGCTGCTCGCCTTCGCCGGCGGCGTGCTGCTGGTCTACTCCGTCATCTTCGCCGTCGGCGTCCTCTGGTCGCCGCAGCTCATGCGCGGGCTCGGCATGGGGTGGCTCGAGAACCGTCACTGGGCGGCGCTGCTGCTCGCCGTCGACGGCATCGCCGTCGGCGTGTTCGCGCTCGCCTACGGAGCACGCCGCGTGTGGCTGTTCCAGCAGACCACGCCGGAGACGGCCAGTGAGATCCGCGCGGCCAGCCGCCTGGCGCGCGGGACGCGTGTCGTCGCGGTCGGCGGCGGTAACGGTCTCGCCGCCCTCCTGCGCGGCCTCAAGACGCACACCAGTAACCTCACCGCCATTGTGACGATGGCCGACGACGGCGGCAGCTCCGGCCTGCTGAGGCGCGACATGGGCATGCCGCCGCCGGGCGACCTGCGCAACTGCCTCGTCGCCCTCGCCGACGACGAGTCGATGATGAGCCGCCTCTTTCAGTATCGCTTTCCCGAGCATGGCGGCCTGCAGGGCCACAGCTTCGGCAACCTGTTCATGGCCGCCCTCGCCGAGGTCACCGGTGACTTCGAGCGTGCCGTCCAGGAGGCGACCCACGTACTGAAGGTGCGTGGCAGGGTCCTGCCCTCGACGCTCGACGACGTCGTGTTGCACGCGCAGTTGGAGGACGGCGGGCAGGTCAGCGGCGAGAGCACGATCACCGCTGCTTCACGGCTGCCGCGGCGCGTATGGCTCACGCCGGAGGCGCCGCGCGCCCTGCCGCAGGCCCTCTCGGCCCTGGCGCGCGCCGACCTCGTAGTACTCGGCCCCGGCAGTCTCTATACGAGCATCATCCCCAACCTTCTGGTCCCTGAGGTCAGAACGGCGATCCGCGACACGCGCGCCTGGGTGGTGTACGTGTGCAACGTGATGACGCAGCCGGGCGAGACGGACGCCTACACAGCTGCCGACCACCTCGACGCGCTCCACCGGCACGGCATGGACGGTCTGGTCGACGTGATCCTCGTGAACGACACGCCGGTCTCCCCGGCGATGGCGGCGAGCTACGAGCGCAACGGTGCCGGCCCGGTGATCGTCGACGAGGAGCGCCTGGCGGCGCTGAACGTCAAGGTCGTGCACGCACCGGTCGCCGCCGAGAGCGACGTCGTCCGGCACGACTCCGAGCGCCTCACCCGGGCGTTGCTGCGCATGGTGAGGTAGCCGCGGTGGGCTTTACCCGAGACGTCAAGCTCGAGCTCGGCACCATCATCCCTGCCGCCGCGCACTGCCGCCGCGCTCAGCTCTCGGGTCTGCTGTTCGGGGCCGGGGTCTTCGAGATCGGCTCCGGTCACCACTACGGCGTGCGCGTGTCGGTAGCCCACCCCGCCCTGGCGCGGCACGTGCTGGCCCTTTTGAAGCCATTGCAGGTCGACGCGATCCTGCGCACCGTCGAGAGCGCTCCCGCCGGCCTGCGCTACGAGGTGCTGCTCGGCGACGAAGGCCGCGACCTGCAACTGCTCAACGAGCTCGGCGTGCTCTCCGACGGGCTCGCCGTACAGATGCAGGTGCCGCGCCGGCTCGTCGAGCGGCGCTGCTGCCTCGTCGCCTTCGTGCGCGGGCTGTTCCTGGGATGTGGCTCGATCTCCGCGCCGGGGGCTCCCGTGCACGCCGAGTTCACGGTCGAGGACGCCGGCTTCGCCGCCCAGGTCCAGCGCCTGCTCGGCCGTCTCGAACTGCCGTTTTCGCTCGCGCCGCGCGACCGCAACATCGCCTGCTACACGAAACGCGGCCAGACTGCCGCCGACCTGCTCGCCGTGCTCGGAGCCCATGACGCGCGTCTCGGCTGGGAGGAGCAGGCCGTGCTCGGCACCGTGCGCGAGAGCGCGAACCGGCTCGCCAACTGCGACGCGGCCAACGCGGGACGGGCGGCGGCGGCGGGAGACCGGCAGGCCGCCGCCGCTCGATCGCTGATGGCGTCTGCCCAGTGGGCGCGGCTGCCGCGGCCGCTGCGCGATGTCGCCGAGCTGCGGGCCGAGTACCCGTATCTGAGCCTGCAGGAGCTCGCGCCCATGGCCGACCCACCGCTCAGCCGCTCGGCGCTGAACCACCGCCTGCGCCGGATCATGGCGCTCGCCGTGGAGCTCGAAGCCTGAACCGCGACCTACAGGCTCTTTGCGGCGCGGATCGTCAGCTCTCCGAGCCGGTACGTGTAGCTGCCCATCTCGTTGTCGTACCAGCCGAAGATCTTCACGTGCGTCAGCGGGATGCGCACCGTCTGGGGGTCGGCCACGTCGCCGGGTGTCCGCGGCGGGACGCTGAGGTTCATGAAACCGGTGCGCGTGTGCGTCTCCGAGCCCTCGATGACCACCGCCGCGTCCTCGCCGAGCATGTCGGCCGACACGTTCTGCTCGTCGGTGTACTTGAGCAGGCCGCGGGCTTCGCCGGCGGCGGCCTCCCGGTAGATCGCGTTGATGGCGTCGCGCTCCACCGAGACCGTGCCGTCGGGCATTGCCTCGCTCTGAAAGGTGACGTTGAGGATGATGAGGCTGACGCTCGAGGTGGGGATGCGTACCGAGTCGGCCATGAAGCCGATGCGGGCCATCTCGGGCATGACCATCTCGAGGGCCGCCGCCGCTCCCGTGGCCGTGATCACCACGTTGCCCAGGGCTCCTCGGCTCTTGCGCATGTCGGTGGCGCCGGCCTTGGGCACGGCGTCGAGTACCGGCTGCGAGTTGGTGACGGCGTGGATCGTGCTCATACCGGCGGTGATCATGTCTTTGGTGAGGTCGCGGTCGAGCAGCGGCCGCATCATGTGGGCCAGGGCCGTCGTGGTGCACGAGGCGGCGGAGATCATCTGGTGTCTGGCCGGGTCGAGCTCGTAGTCGTTGATGCCGTGGATGAGCATGGCGGCGTCGTCGGGTAGGGGGACGCCTTTGCGGCGGCTCTTGAACGGGGAGCTCTGGATGACCATCGCGGCGCCGGCCGTCAGATGTCCGCGGAGCGCTCCCCTTGCGGCGTCGGGCTCGGCGTGAGGGTCCTTGAAGGCTCCGGTGCACTCGACGACGAGCGCCACGCCGTGGTCGCGCCACGGGATCTCCCGCGGGTCGCGCGCCTCGCGGAGGATCACGAGCTCCTTGCCGTAGGCGCTGATCAGGCCCTTCTCTTCGTCCACGACGCTCATGTCGCGCGTACCGGAGCGCCCGAACAGAAAGCGGTGCAGGGCGCCGTACGTGCTGTCTTTGGAGAGGTACTGGACCACCGAGTCGAGGGAGGTACCGACCGGGCGGCCCATGTTCACCACGAAGCGGTCGAAGTCGTCACGCCCGAGATGGTGCCAGAGCGTCAGCTTGCCGATGCGTCCGAGCCCGTTGATCCCCAGTGTCCGTTGTCCAGCCATGGCCTGCGGTACCTCCTGTCGCTGTCCGACGGGGGCATCCTACCCCAGGGGCGCCGGCTCGTGCGGCTCGCCGGCGGGGTATCATGGGCGCCGCCGTGAAGACATCACCCGTACCCTTTGACTCCGACGCCCTGCGCGCCAACATCGCCACCACGGCGCAGACCGTGGTCATCCCCGACCGCTACCTGCCGCTCGTGGCCGCGGTGCAGGGGCTGCACGGAGTACGCACCTCCCTCACCGAGACCATGGGGGAGTACTTTCACACCTTTCGCAACGCCGACCTGCTCGTGGGCGGGTTCCAGACGACCCTGCTGCGCAACTGGCCCTATTTCGAGCGTTCCGAAGACCGCTCCCGGCTCTTCGGGCTGCTGGCGGAGCTCGTCATCGGGCTGCTCGAGTCGAGCTTGACGCCCGAGCAGTTCTCGCTGCTGCTCCGCGGCCTCCTGGTGTGGTGCGTCGAGGTCCTCGGCGGGCAACACGGCGGGGCCTACGACGCCGCGCTCGAGAAGCTCGGCGAGTCACTCGTGCGGCTGCAGCCCGAGCGACAGGCCGAGTTCATGGAGCGCGACGCGCTGCTGCGCAACCTCGTCGAGCGGGCGGCCTCGCGGCCGGCGCTGGCGCCGACGTATCTCGACCTGCACCGCCGCATCCTCGTGGCCGGCTACCGGCAGGTGCGCGAGCGTCTCGACGTGCCCGGATGGGCGCGCGCCCAGGGAGAAGGGCTCACCGACCCGGCCGCCGTGGCCGACCGCTTCGCCTTCCTGGCGAGGCGGCGCCTGTCGTCCATGGCGCGCGCCGCCGAGTCGGCTCCCGATGAGGACCTGGTCGGTGCCGAGTACCCGGCGTTCTCCGACGTGCTCAGTCGCACCATCGATGAGCTGTTCCAGCTGGAGAATCTCGAGGATCGCTTCGCCGTCTGCCTGTTCCTGCTCAAGGACGAGACGCTCGGCTATCGGCAGAAGGAGGTCATGGCCGACCTCCTCGGCGTCGTCAAGCAGATGATGCATCCGGCCCGGCACGTGGACGCCGATCGCCTGCTGAGCCGCCTGACCGTCTTCTTCCGCGACCGTGACAACGAGTTCCTCCTCATGCGCTTTCAGTGCTACGAGGCGATCGGGGTCGCGATCGGCGAGGCCGGCAACGTCAAGGCCGCCGACCATCTGATCGCGGACATCCTCTACTGGAAGTTCCAGTACCCGGACATCCAGGGGGCGACGGACGAGTGGGAGACCGTGGTCAACCCCTTTCACCTGCCGAAGATCCGCTGCTGGATGCACATCATCGAGTCGAACCCGGCGCTGTACGAGCGTCTGGCCGCGGCCCTCAACGTCCAGCTGCGGCTCGGCGGCGTGTTCATCGCCGACACCGACCTGTTCCAGCGCGACGTCACGCGCTTTCTGAACGCCGACATCCGTCGCATCTACTTTGTCGCCAAGCAACTGCTGCGGACGCTGCCCGTGTACTTCAGTGACGTCGGCGCCGAGGGTGAGCTGCGCTCCGTCTCGACGCGCATCGACGAGATCTGCGGCCGGCGCGACACGCTCATGCACTTTCTGCGCAAGCAGGTGCACGCGGAGTCGTCCAACCGCATGGTCGCCTTCAGCCGCGCCGTGCTGCGCTACTGGCTGACGCTCGAGCCGGAAGGGCTCAAGCAGTATCTGTCCGCGACCATCTACGAGGCGGTGTGCGGCGAGTCGGCGTGGGCGACCGGCCCGCACGAGGCGCTCGCGGAGGTGCGGCGGCGGCTCGGACTCGACGAGATCGACGGGTTTCTGGACGGGCTCCTCGCGCTGACGCCGTCCGAGTTCGAGGAGACGCTTGCTCTCGACGCCGTCGACGGCGGCGACTCGGCGGCAGCGGTCGCCGAGACCGGCCGGCGCCGCGTCGCTCTGCTCGTGCGCACGTACCAGCTGCTCGCCCACAAGTACTCGCTCTCGGCCGACGACGTGGGCGTCGCCGTCGGCCATCATCTGCAACTCGGGGCGAAGGTCCGCCAGAGGTTCGAGAAGGCACTGGCGGCCTGGCAGGCGCGGCCCGTCGCGCGCCCCAGGGACCGCCTGCTCGACGCCGCCCTCGACGTGCTGGAGGCGCTCAAGGCGATCGTTCTCACCCCGGCCGCCTCGCCGGCGATGGAGAACATCTACCAGAAGCGTCACATCGCCGCCGGTATCCCGTCGATCTACGGCAACTACAGCGAGCCCAAGTTCGACGCGCTCGGCCTGTCGTTTCGCGTCGAGAACCTCGTCGGCAGGCTCCTCGACGACGTCGTCGAGGAGGGTATCGAGCAGTATGTGACCCGCGCCTCGCTGCGCCGCATGGGCACGGCTATCGGGCGCTTTGATCGGGCGCTCGCCGTGGACGGCGTTGACTCCCGCGCTCTCGAGACCAACCTGAGCATGGTCGAGTCGAGCTTCAGCAGCCGCAACTTCACCTTTCGCCAGTATCAGAACATGTTCCAGTTCTTCGTCAACAGCGTCACCGAGCTGTCCTCCACGTCGATCCTCAGCCACGAGCAGGTGCTGCACGCCGTGCTCGTCAACGACCCGCGCCAATGTGAGGCCCGCGGCCTCTCGGTGGACGCGGTGGCCGAGATGGTCCTGCGCGACGTGCTGGTCTCGGGCCTCGGGCTGCAGGCCCTCGACCGCTATGCCGCCGCGGCCTTGCGCCAGATCTCGCTGCTGAACGGGCGCCTCGACAGTCAGGCGCTCACGCGGATGATGAACTACGACCCGGAGCGACTGGTCTCGCCGATCCACAAGCCCAAGCGCGGGACCGACGACCGGATGACGCTGGGGTTCAAGGGCCTCGGGCTCAAGCAGATGGCGGCCTACGGGCACAACGTGCCCGAGGGCTTCGTGCTCACCACCGAGCTGTTCGGCGCCTTGCCGGCGATGTCGTACCGGCCGCTCTACGACGACACCATCAGTCGGGTGCGGCAGGCTCTGACCCGGCTGGAGCGGCAGACTCGCCTGCGCCTCGGCGATCCGGGGCGCATGCTGCTGCTGTCGATCCGCTCGGGCGCGGCCATCTCCATGCCCGGCCTCATGACGACGTTCATCAACGTCGGTCTCAACGACGAGCTGGCGGAGGCGCTCGCGCTGCGGCCCGGGCGGGGGTGGGCCACCTGGGACGGCTACCGGCGGTTCTTGCAGTCGTGGGCGATGTCCGACGGTATCGACCGCGACTTCTTCGACGCCATCATGACCGAGTTCAAGGGCCTGTACGAGGTAGGGCAGAAGCTCGACTTCAGCGCGGAGCAGATGCGTGAGATCGCCCTCGCGTACAAGCTGCGCGCCCGCGACCAGGGCGTGGTCTTCGACGACGACCCGTTCGCCCAGGTCGTCACCTGCATCCGCAAGGTCCTCGAGTCGTGGGACTCGGTCCACGCCCGTCTGTATCGCCAGTACATCGGCATCGCCGAAGAATGGGGAACTGCCGTTGTCGTGCAGCGCATGGTCTTCGGCAATCTGAGCCGGGCCTCGGGGTCGGGAGTGACGTTCACCAACAACCCGCTCGAGCCGCACAGCCAGCAGGTGCGCCTGTTCGGCGACTTCGCCGTGCGCAGCCAGGGCGAGGACCTGGTCGGCGGGCTCGTCTTCCCGCTGCCGATCTCCGAGGCCCAGCGGCTCGGCAGCCAGACCTATCGCGGTAGTGAGCACTCGCTGGAGCGCGACTACCCCGAGATCTATCAGCAACTGCTGGCGGTGGCGCGCGACCTGGTCGACGAGCGCGAGTTCGACCCGCAGGAGATCGAGTTCACCTTCGAGGGGCCGGCGGCGAAAGACCTCTTCATCCTGCAGAAGCGGGCCGTGGTGCAGGAGCAGACGAGGGACGCGGCCTATTTTGACACCTCGTCCCCGAACTATGGGCCGCCCGTCGCCGTCGGGATGGGCGTCGCCGGCGGCGCCTACTCGGGGCGCGCGGCGGTGAGCGCGGAGCAGATCGACGAGCTCCTGGCTGAGGCGCCGGACGAGAACATCGTGCTGTTGCGGCCCGACACCGTGCCCGAGGACATCGCCATGATCGGCCGCGTGAGCGGCATCCTCACGGCGCGCGGCGGGACGACGTCGCACGCCGCCGTCACCGCCAAACGTCTGGGCAAGACGGCGGTCGTCGAGTGTGTGGACCTCGAGGTCGTCGAGCGCGACGGCGTCGCGCGGCTCGCCGGTCAGGACGTGCGCGCCGGCGAATGGCTGTCCATCGACGGGCGCACCGGCAACATCTTTCTCGGCCGCATCCCCATGCTGGCGCAACCGGCGGCGGCCGAGCCTCGTTAGCGCCGCGCCGCCGGTGTGAGAGAATGCCCTTTCTGTGCTCGAAGTGAGCTCTGGTAAGCTGTCGTAGTCAATCGAGTGGGAGGCCCCAATGAGTGTGCGCGTAGGTATCAACGGCTTCGGCCGTATCGGTCGGCTCGTCATCCGCGCGGCGCTGAGGCAGGGTGCCGATATCGAGTTCGTCGGCATCAACGACCTTACCGACGCCAGGACGTTGGGTCACCTGTTCAAGTACGACTCGGTGCACGGCGTGTTTCCAGGCGCGGTAGAGGTGCAGGAGGACGCGCTGGTGATCGACGGCAAGCGCATCCGCGTGATCGCCGAGACCGACCCTGCCAAACTGCCGTGGCGTGAGCTCGGTGCCGAGGTCGTCATCGAGTCCACGGGCCGCTTCACCGAGCGCTCCGCCGCCGCCAGCCACCTCGAGGCCGGCGCTCACAAAGTGATCATCTCGGCGCCGGCCAAGGGCCCCGACGTCACCATCTGCCTGGGCGTCAACGAGGAGATGTACGACAAGACCAAGCACGACGTGATCTCGAACGCCAGCTGCACGACCAACTGCCTGGCCCCGATGGCCAAGGTGCTGGTCGACAACTTCGGCATCGAGAAGGGCTTCATGACCACGATCCACGCCTATACCAACGACCAGACGGTCCTCGACTTCCCGCACAAGGATCTGCGCCGTGCCCGCGCCGCGGCGCTCTCGATCATCCCGACGACCACCGGCGCCGCGCGCGCCGTCGCCCTGGTGATCCCCGACCTCGAGGGCAAGCTCGACGGCTTCGCTCTGCGCGTGCCCACGCCCGACGGCTCGGCCACCGACCTCGTCGCCGAGCTCAAGACCGAAGTCACGGCCGACGAGGTCAACGCCGCCATGAAGGCCGCCTCGGAGAGCGCCGGCATGAAGGGCATCCTGCAGTACCAGGAAGACCCGATCGTCAGCATCGACGTCGTCGGCAACAGCCACTCGTCGATCTTCGACCCCGCGCTCACGATGGCCAAGGGCACCCTGGTCAAGGTCGTTTCGTGGTACGACAACGAGTGGGGCTACTCGTGCCGCCTCGTCGACCTCGTGCAACGCGTCCTCTGAGACGCTTGAACACTGGGAGGGTGAGCGCCTCATGAAGCGATCGGTGACCGACTACCCGCTCGCCGGCAAGCGCGTGCTCGTGCGCGTCGACTTCAACGTGCCGTTGAAAGACGGCCGGGTGGCCGACGACACGCGCATCCGGGCCGCCCTGCCGACCATCGAGTACCTGGTGGGGCAGGGCTGCCCGGTGGTGCTCGCCTCGCACCTCGGCCGGCCCAAGGGCCAGGTCGTGGAGGAGCTGCGCATGGCTCCGGTCGCCGAGCGGCTGTCCGAGCTCCTCGGGCGTCCCGTGGCGACCGTCGGCGACTGCGTGGGGCCGGAGGTCGAGGCGGCCGCGAAGGCGCTCGCCGCCGGCGACGTCCTCCTGCTCGAGAACCTGCGCTTTCACGCTGAGGAGACCGCCAACGACGCGGCGTTCGCGGCGCAACTTGCCGGGCTCGCCGACGTCTTCGTCAACGACGCCTTCGGTACGGCGCATCGGGCCCACGCCTCCACGGAGGGCGTCGCGCATCTGCTCCCGGCGGTCGCCGGGCTGCTCATGGTGCGCGAGCTCGAGGTGCTCGGCACTCTGCTGAGCGATCCGGCGCGTCCCTTCGTGGTCGTGCTCGGCGGCGCCAAGGTCTCGGATAAGATCGGCGTCATCGAGAAGATGCTGAGCAGCGCCGACGCCGTCCTCATCGGCGGGGCGATGTGCTTCGCCTTCTTCAAGTCCGCCGGCTACGAGATCGGCACGTCGAAGGTCGAGTCCGAGAGTGTCGAGGTGGCCGGCCGCATCGCCGCCGAGGCCCGTGGCGGCGCCTGTGCCTTCGAGCTGCCGGCGGACATCGTCGTCGCGCCGGCGCCCGAGGCCGGCGCGACGACGACCGTCGCCCCGGCCGACGGCATACCGGCCGACCAGATGGGGCTCGACATCGGGCCGGCGACCAGCGCCGCCTTCGCGGCCCGGGTCGCCGGCGCCGGCACGATCTTCTGGAACGGCCCGATGGGCCTGTTCGAGATCGACGACTTCGCCGCCGGCACCAAGGCCGTCGGCGAGGCCATCGCCGCCAGCGGCGCCGTCACGGTCGTCGGCGGCGGCGACACGGTCAGCGCCGTGCGTCGCTTCGGGCTCGAGGGCCGCATCGCCCACGTCTCCACCGGCGGCGGCGCGTCCATGGAGTTCATCGAGGGCAAGGCGCTCCCCGGCGTCGTCGCCCTCCTGGATCGGGAGCGAATATGAGCAACGCACGGCGCCCGCTGCTGGCGGGCAACTGGAAGATGTACAAGACGCCGGCGCAGACCAAGGAGTTCTTCACCGCCTTCCGGCCGCTGGTGGCCGGCGTGGAGGACCGCGACGTGCTCATCTGCCCGCCGGACGTCTGCCTGCACGCCGCCCTCTCGTGCGTCGTGGACACGCAGATCAACGTCGGCGCCCAGACCATGCACTTCGCGGCGGAGGGCGCCTTCACCGGCGAGACTGCGCCGGGCATGCTGGCCGCGATCGGCGTCCCCTACGTGATCCTCGGGCACTCGGAGCGCCGGCAGTACTACGCCGAGAACGACGCCGACCTGGCGCGCAAGGTGCGCGCCGCGCTCGACGCCGGCCTCGTGCCGGTGCTGTGCTGCGGCGAGACGCTCGACGAGCGCGAGGCCGGCCAGACGGAGAGCAAGGTCGGCGGGCAGCTCGACGCCGACCTCGCCGAAGTCTCGGCGGACGAGCTCGCCACGGTCGCCATAGCCTACGAGCCTATCTGGGCGATCGGCACGGGCAGGACTGCCACCCCCGAGATGGCCCAGGAGACGGTCGGCTTTGTGCGGCGCCGCGTGCGCGAGCGCTTCGGCAACGCCGCCGACGGCGTGCGCGTCCTCTACGGCGGCAGCGTCAAGGCCGCCAACATCGACACGCTCATGGCGCAACCCGACATCGACGGCGTGCTCGTCGGTGGCGCGAGCCTCGACCCACAGGAGTTCGCGCGCATCGCCGGCTTCACGAAGAGCGCTTGAGCGACGCCACGGGCCACGAGCCGGAGCTCTTGGCGGGTCAAGGCGCTCCGGCGCTGCGGCCCGACCCCGGCGACCCGGCGCTCTCGCCGACCGGTCGCGTGCGGCGCCCGGTCGTCCTCGTCGTCCTCGACGGCTGGGGCGTGGCGCCCCCGGGGCCGGACAACGCCGTGAGCCTGGCACACACGCCGGTCTTCGACCGGCTGACCGCCGAGTATCCGCACGGCGTGCTGGAGGCGTCCGGCCCGGCAGTGGGACTGCCGCCGGGCCAGATGGGCAACTCCGAGGTCGGCCACCTCAACATCGGCGCCGGCCGCGTCGTGTACCAGGACCTCACCCGCATCACGAAGGCGATCGACGACGGCAGCTTCTTCGCGAACCGCGTGCTGCGCCAGGCTTGTGCCAAGGCCGTCGGCCGGGGCAGCCGGCTGCATCTCATGGGCCTCGTGTCGGGCGGCGGCGTGCACAGCGACCTGGGTCACCTCAAGGCGTGCCTCGAGCTCGCTCGTCGCGAGAAGGTCGGCGACGTCGTCGTCCACGCCTTTCTCGACGGCCGCGACACGCCGCCGCGCAGCGCCAAGCAGTATCTGGCCGAGATCGAGGCCGCCATGGACGCCTCGGGCGTCGGCCGCTTCGGCGTCATCAGCGGCCGCTACTACGCGATGGATCGCGACACGCGCTGGGACCGGGTCAAGCTGGCCTACGACGCGCTCGTCCACGCCCAGGGCTTCTACGCCACCGGCGCGCAGGCCGCGGTCGACGCCGCCTATGCCCGCGGCGAGAACGACGAGTTCGTGCGCCCGACGGTGATCGCCCCCGAGCACGACGCGCGTGTTGCCGACGGGGACGTCTGCCTCTTCTTCAATTTTCGTCCCGACCGCGCCCGCCAGCTCACCCGCGCCTTCACCGAGCCGGGCTTCACCGAGTTCGACCGCGGGCCGCACCCTCCGGCGGTCGACTTCGTCACGATGACCGAGTACAAGAAGGAGTTTGCCCTGCCCGTCGCCTTCCCGCCCGAGCGGCCCGAGCACGTGCTCGCGAACGTACTGGCCGAGCACGGCTTGCGGCAACTGCACATCGCCGAGACCGAGAAGTACGCGCACGTGACGTTCTTCTTCAACGGCGGCGTCGAGCAGGAGGTGGCGGGTGAGACGCGCGTCCTCATCCCCAGCCCGCGTGACGTCCCCACTTACGATCTCAAGCCGGAGATGAGCGCGCCGGGCGTCACCGATGAGCTGGTCCGTCAGCTCGAGAGCGGCGCGTTCGACTTCGTCGTCGTGAACTACGCGAACGCCGACATGGTGGGGCACACGGGCGTGATACCCGCCGCCGTGAAGGCGCTCGAGACCGTCGACGCCTGCCTCGGCAGGGTCGCCGACACTGTCGACCGCCTCGGCGGCGCCTGCCTCGTCACCGCCGACCACGGCAACTCCGACCACATGCTCGAGCCCGACGGCAGCCCCAACACGGCGCACTCGACCAACCTGGTGCCGTTCGTGGCGACGGTGCGCGGAGCGCGCGTTCGGCCCGGCGGCCGGTTGTGCGACCTGGCGCCGACGGCGCTCGCCCTGCTGGGCATCGCCCAGCCCCGCGAGATGACAGGCGCGAGCCTCCTGGAGCCGGCCCCCTGACCGAGCGCCCGGCCGCCCGTGTTGTCGCCGGCGGGGCGAGATGCAAGAATGGTATGCTCGCATGCGCCCACACTCGTTCTGAAGAGGAGTAGAGACTTGCTCAACGCCATCTTCGTCGCCGTCCAGATCTTCCTCGCCGTCCTCGTGATCGTCCTCATCCTGCTGCACACAGGCAAGGACGCCGGCATGGCCAGCATCACCGGTTTTTCGTTCGCCTCGTCGGCGAGCGTCATGGAGCGCAATCTCACCCGCTACACGATCATCGTGGGCGTGCTCTTGTTTCTCAACACCTTTCTGCTCCTCTGGAGGCTCGGCTGACGGCAAGCGCGCGCAGCGTGCCCCGCCCGGGCTGCGGTGCCGGAATGTCGCGATCGGGTGTGTAGCGGCCGGGCGGTGAGCGGTCCTACCGGACCAACGGGTGTCAGCGGGGAGACTGATGTCGTCGCGTGACCTCTCGTGGCGGGGCCTGATGGTACTCGCCGCCGTACTCGTGCTGGGTGTGGCCGGTCTTTCTGCGTGCGCCGGCGGCGACCCCGGCGTGGCCACCAGCAGCGCGGCCACTCCGAAGCCGGGTGGCACCTACAGCTTCCCCGTCTCCGCCGACCCCGTGTCGATCGAGCCGCTCAACGCGCAGGACGCGCCGGGCATGCAGGTCGCTCATCAGGTGTTCCAGGGGCTCACCAAGTGGTCGCTCGACGACGGCGGTGAGCTCGTGACCGTGCCGAGTATCGCCGAGAAGTGGGAGTCCACCGACGCGCAGACGTGGGTCTTTCACCTCAAGCCCGGCGTCACCTTTCAGGCGCCGGTGAGTCGTGCGGTGACCGCTCAGGACTTCGTCGACTCGTGGAGCCGTGTGACCGATCCCAAAAACGGGTCGTATGTGGCGTACATCCTCGCTCCGCTCCTGGGCTGCGACGATCGCGGCTACCAGACCGACCCGGCCCAGGGTCTCACCGGCGTCAAGGCGCTCGACGCCAGCACCCTGGAGGTCACGCTACGGTACCCGTTCGCGGACTTCCCGGCCGCGCTCGGGCACCCGGTGGCCGCGGTGACCCCGGTCGACTACATCGAGCAGCTCGGCGCGAAGGCCTACGCGAAGAGGCCTGTGGGCACCGGCCCGTACGCGGTCCAGTCGTGGCGCCGCGGGCGTGCGCTCCGGCTCGTCAAGAACCAGAGCTACTGGGACAAGAAGAACGCCGGCTGGGTCGACACGATCGAGATGCCTATCTTCCAGGACGCGGAGGTGATGTGGAGTCAGTTCGAGAAGGGGCTCCTCGACTGCTCCCAGGTGCCGCCCGGCCAAGTCGCGGCCGTGACGTCGCATCCGAGTGTCGTCGCCGGCGACTGGACGGCCCGCTCGTGGCCGGCTCTCGCCGTGTATTTCATCGCCATGAACATGGCCGACGCGACGCTCGGTCAGGACCTGGAGTTGCGCAAGGCGATCTCCGAGTCGGCCGACGCCCAGGGCGTGATCGACGGCGTGAGCGAAGGCGTGCCGCTGCCGGCCGGTGGCTACGTGCCCGAGGGTACCCCCGGCTACAAGCCGGCGCAGAACCCGTACTCGTACAGCCTCGAGGGTGCCAGCGCGATCGTCAGCGGCATGGGCGGCGCCCCTACCCTCCAGTACTGGTACGACACGGACGAGGGCCACAGGCAGGTCGCGGAGGTCCTCGGGACAGGCTGGCAGAAGGCCGGCATCGAGGTCAAGCTGAGCGACTACGAGTGGGCCACCTTCCTCGACAAGCTGTCCCAGGGTAACAAGGGCAGTGGCAGCCAGCTGTTCCGTATGGGCTGGATCGCCGACTACCCGTCGATGGACAACGTCCTGTACCCGCTGTTCCAGTCAGACCAGTCACGAACCGGCAGCTACACGTCATACTCGAACCAGGGCGTCGACGATCTGCTTCGGCAGGCGCGCGCCACGCTGGACACGCAGCAGCGGTACAATCTCTACGCGCAGGCCGAGAAGATCATCCTCACCGACATGCCGGCCGTGCCCCTTTACTACTATCGCTACTTCCGCGTGGCCAACGAACGCATCGGTGGCTTTGCCGTCGACCCCATGGGCCTCACAGATATGTGGACGGTCTGGGTCAAGTAGTCGCGCGCCTGCAGGCGCGAGCGCAACAGAGTACAGTTGACAGGTCGGCTCTGGGCGCGTCACAGTGCCCAAGGAGGCGTTGCTGCCTCCTGTTTCAGACGGCGACCGCTCCAGGGCGTCGCCGGGGGGATCGTGTTTTGTCACCAACGAAGGAGGTCACCGTGAGAAAATCCATGCGGAGGTGGAGCGGCCTGGCGGTCGTTGCCGCCATCCTCATCGTCGCTGCGCTGCTGCTGGGCGCCTGCGGCAGCAGCGGCGACGGCAGCAGCGCCAGCCCGAGCTCAGACGGCGCGCCCAAGCCAGGCGGCACCTACAACTACCCGCTCTCCGCCAACCCCGTCTCCATCGAGCCCCTCAACGCGCAGGAGTCCGAGGGCATGCAGGTCGCGCACCAGGTGTTCGAGGGTCTCACCAAGCACGTCGTGAACGACAAGGGCGAGATGGAGGTCGCGCCGAGCATCGCCGAGAGCTGGGAGAGCACGGACTCGCAGACCTGGACGTTCAAGCTCAAGCAGGGCGTCATGTTCCAGGCGCCGGTGAGCCGCGAGGTCGTGGCTCAGGACTTCGTGGATTCGTGGAACCGTGTCACCGATCCCAAGAACCAGTCGTACGTGTCGTACATCCTGTCCCCCGTTGAGGGCGCCGACGACGGCGGCTATCAGACCGACCCCAAGAAGGGCCTCACCGGTGTGACGGCGATTGACGACTACACGCTCCAGGTCAAGCTCCGCTATCCCTTCGCCGAGTTCGCGACGACGCTGGCCCACAATGTCGCTGCGGCCACGCCGGTCGAGTACATCGACAAGATCGGCGTCAAGGCGTATGGCCAGAAGCCCGTCGGCACCGGCCCGTATATGGTCGAGAGCTGGAAGAACAACCAGAGCGTCACGCTCCAGAAGAACCCGGCCTACTGGGACAAGGCGGCCGGCGGCCCGTACATCGACACCATCAACATGCCGATCATCCCCTCATCGCAGACCGAGTGGCTCGAGTTCCAGAAGGGCTCCACCGATTACACCACCGTCCCGCCGGGCCAGGTCGCAGCCGCCGAGGCCAACCCCAAGGTCAAGAGCGGCGAGTGGACAGCCAAGAAGTGGCCGAACCTCGGCATGTACTTCATCGGCATCAACATGACCGACGCGACGCTCGGCCAGAACCAGGATCTGCGCGCTGCCATCGCCCAGTCCGCCGACGCGGTGAACGTTATCAACATCGTCAACGAGGGCGTCTCGCTGCCCGCCGGCGGCTACGTGCCCGTGGGCATCCCCGGGTACGTCGCCGACCAGACGCCGTACAAGTACGACGTCGCTGCCGCCACGGCCAAGGCCGACGCCATGGGCGGCGCTCCCGAGCTGAAGTACTGGTACAACACCGACGAGGGTCACCAGAAGGTAGCTGAGGTCCTCCAGGCCGGCTGGCAGAAGGCCAGCATCACTGTCAAGCTCAGCAACTTCGAATGGGGCACCTTCCTCGACAAGCTGGCCAAGAGCAACGAGGGCGGCGGCAGCCAGCTGTTCCGCATGGGCTGGCTGGCAGACTACCCGTCGATGGACAACTTCCTCTATCCGCTCTTCCAGTCGGCGATGTCGAAGACCATGTACACGTTCTACTCCAACACGCAGGTCGACGACCTGCTCCAGCAGGCTCGTTCCACGATGGACGACCAGCAGCGCTTTAGCCTCTACGCACAGGCCGAGAAGATGATCCTCACCGACATGCCGGCCGTCCCGCTGTACTTCTACCGGGACTTCCGCGTGACCAACAACCGCATCGGCGGCTTCATCCACAACCCGATGGGCTTCACCGACATGTGGACCGTCTGGGTGAAGTAGGCACCTGAGTGTTGCGCATGCAGATGGGATGAGTATCTAGACTGTGCGCAGTCGTAGCAGTAGCGGGCCCCCCCCGGTAGAGCGGCGGGGCGCGACAACCGGTGTGT
>JBBQFA010000018.1:0-17141 GCA_038321515.1 Thermoleophilia bacterium
CCGCAACTGCCCCGCCTTCCTCGCCGATACTGCCGAAGGCGGGGCGCGCGACAGCGAAGAGCTGATCCGGCGCTGGCACAAGCGCGGCCGCGCGCTGTACGCGATCACGCCGCGCTTTGCGCCGACGTCGACCGAAGCGCAGCTGCGGCTGGCGGCTTCGAGGCGGCCGCCGCAGGCGGCCGCCACCTCGGCCAGGGTGAGTGACATCACGCGCTCACAACCTGCCGCCGAGCTCCGCCAGCAGCTCCTCGGCGACGGCACGATCGTCAAACGGGATTCGCTGATCGCCGACGATCTGCCCCTGCTCGTGGCCCTTGCCGGCGATCACCACGGTATCGCCCTCGCGGGCTTCGCCCAGGGCGAGCCGGATGGCCTGTCGCCGGTCCGGCTCGACGACAACGGTCGCCGCACGGCCGGACGGCACTCCGGCGACGATCTCGTCGATGATCGTCAGCGGCTCCTCACTGCGCGGATTGTCGGAGGTCACGAAGGTGCGCTCGGCCAAGGCCGCGGCGATCGCGCCCATGAGGGGCCGCTTGCCGCGATCCCGGTCGCCGCCGCAGCCGAACACGACGAAGATGCGGCCCGGGGTGACGCCGCCGGCCGCACGCAGCGCGTTCTCGAGCGAGTCGGGGGTGTGCGAGTAGTCGACGATCACGCTGAACGGCTGATCCGCGCGCACGGCCTGGAACCGCCCGGGCACCCCGCCCGTGGTGGACAAGCCCTCGAGCACCGCCGCCACGGGCAGCCCCAGCGCGAGGGCGGTGGTCGCGGCGGCGAGGGCGTTCTCGACGTTGAAGCGTGCCGCGAGCCGCAGCGTGACGCGCTCGTCGATACCGAGTCTCGGGCATGACAGCGTGAAGGCCGACCCGTCGGCACGCAGATCGAGTTCACGGGCGGCGACAGCGGCGCCGGCCGGCGCCGGACCGTCGTCGATGCAGCAGGTCCAGAGATCGTCACCGTACAGGGGGCGGCACTCCGCCGCGAGCCGGCGCCCGAACTCGTCGCCGATATTGACGATGGCCACGGCGTGGCCGTTGCGGGCCTCGTCGGGCAAGAAGAGCCGCCGCTTGGCGGCGAAGTAGTCGTCGAGATCCTTGTGGAAATCGAGATGGTCGCGCGTCAGGTTGCTGAACACGACGGCGTCGAAGTCGATCGCGGCGGCTCTGTCCTGGGCGAGCGCGTGCGAGCTCACCTCGAAGGCGCAGGCGCGGTCGCCCATCGCCACCATCTCGGCGAACATGCGCTGCAGGTCGAGTGACTCGGCCGTCGTGAGCTTCACCGGGTATTCGACACCCCCGATCCGGTTCACCACCGTGCCGAGGAGACCGCTGGCGAGGCCGGCCGAGTCGAGGATCCCGGCGACGAGGTGCGCGGTGGTCGTCTTGCCGTTGGTGCCGGTGACGCCGACGACGCGCAGCTCGCGCGACGGGTCGCCGTACCAGCGCGCGGCCATCAGCGCCATGGCGCGGCGCACCGAGGGCACGAGCACCTGGGGCAGTGCCTGCCCGGTGTCGCGCTCGCAGACGAGCGCTGCGGCGCCCGCTTCGGCGGCCGCGACGGCGAACCGATGGCCGTCGAACCTGAGTCCGGGGACGCAAAAGAAAAGCGTGCCGTCGGCGACGTCACGCGTGTGGTAGGCGAGGCCCCGTATCTCGGTGGCCGGGTCGCCGCGCACGGAGCATCCGGCGACCCCTTGGACCAGCTCGCTCAGCTTCATCGCGGCGGATTCTAGCAGACCGGCCACCCCCCTTCATCCGTCGCGAGGCGCGGCGGACGACGCGCGCTTCGAGCCGCCGCTCACGGCGCGATCTCGAGGTACTGGAGGGCGAAGCGCATGATCTCCTGCACGGCGGGTGCGGCGGCGTCGCCGCCGAACATCGGCGTCCCGTCGACCGTCACGAGCACGACCAGCCGAGGATGGTCCGCCGGCACCATGCCGACGAAGGACGCCACGTAGACGCCCTTCGCGTACCCGCCGCCGTTGGGCAGCGCGATCTCGGCGGTCCCCGTCTTGCCCGCGACCTCATAGCCCGGGATCTGCGCCTTGGTGCCGGTGCCGTCCGCCACGGCGGTGGCGAGCATCGAGCGCACCTTACGGGCCACGCTCGACGTGATCACCCGGTGCTTCTCGACCGTGTCGTACAGCTTGGTGCCCACCTGGCTGACGAGCCGGGGCTTCACGGCCATTCCGTTGTTGGCGACGGCAGAAAAGGCCGCCGCCATCTGGATCGGGGTCACGGCGATGCCCTGTCCCATCGGGATGTTCACGATCGAAGTGCCGGACCATTGGTCCGCCCGCGGCACCGTACCGGTCGCCTCGCCCGGCCACTGCACCCCCGTGGGCTTGCCGAAGCCGAAGGCGTCCATCCATTTGAGCAGCCCCCTCTGGCCCATCTTCCTGCCGATGGTCACCGCGCCGACGTTGCTCGACCACTGCAGGATCTCCCGCACGGAGTACGTCACCGTACCGCGCGGGTGCGAATCGTTGATGGTGACGTCGTAGAGGGTCATCGTCGGCGGGAGCGTGAACTTGGTCTCCGGCGTCACGAGTCCGTCGGCAAGCGCTCCCGAGATGGTCACGAGCTTGAAGATCGAGCCCGGCTCGAACTGATTCATCACGGCGCGATTGCGGTCGGCCTCAGGATCTTTGCCGTAGCCGTGAAAGCCTTCCTTGGTCACGTTCGCCATCGCGAAGATCTCACCGGTGCGCGGGTCCATGACGATGGCGGTGGCGGCCTTGGCGTAGGAACGGCGGACGGTGCGCTCGAGCACGTTCTCGGCCTCGTACTGGATGGCCGAATCGAGCGTGAGGCGTACGTCGGCGCCCGACGAAGGCTGGTTCTCCCTGATCGTCTTGAGCGCGCGCCCCGCCGGGTCGCGGACGATGGTCTCGCTCCCGGCCACGCCGGAGAGCTGCTTGTCATAGAGATACTCGATACCGGCGACGCCCTCGTTGTCGACGCCGGCCAGCCCGAGGACCTGGCCGGCCGAACCCTTCATGGGATACGTGCGCTCCTCCTCCGCGTAGGAGCCCACCCCGGGAAGGTCGAGTGCCAGCGCCGCTCCGGCGAGATCGGGGTCGACCTTGCGCGCCACGTAGGCGAAGCCGCCCTTTTTGTCCGCCAGCGCCTCGCGCACGTCCCTGCGGTCCCGCCGGCGGTTGATCTGCAGGGCATCGCACAGCTCGCCCGCGGCCGCCTTGGGATCGTCGAGAAGATAGGGCGTCGCATAGACGGTCTGCTGCGGCTTGCCGACGGCCAACTCGTGGCCGTTGCGATCGAGGATGGCGCCCCTGTGCGCGGGGAGCACGATCTCGGCGGTCTGCTGCTGAAGGGCGATACGGGTCAGGTGCTGGGAAGAAGAGGCGAGCGCCACGGCTTTGCCGCCGACGAGCACCAGAAAGACGATGAAGACGAAGCGCAGGAGGCGGATGCGGCCGTCTACTCCGGCCGCGCCGCCGCCGACGGCGCGCGGCAGGCCGGACAGGCCGCCTCCGCGCCGGCGAGCCGGGCGACGACGTCCTGTGGAGGACCCGGTCATCAGCGGTTCGCCGCGACCTCGGCGATGCTACCGCCCTTGCCGGCCCTCAGGTACGTGACATGGGTGGCGTCGACGAGGCCCAGCTTGGTCTCGGCGATGTGGCGGATGCGAAACGTCGAGCTCAGCTGAGCGACCTGCTCCTGAAGCTGCGCGTTGTCGGCGCTCAGACTCCGCTCCTCCCGCACCACGGCTTCGGTCTGCAGACTCTTCTGGACGACGGCGAAGCTCAGAGCGACGCGCCCGACGGCAAGTACCGTCAGGCAGGCGACGAAGACGACGAAGGCGCGAGTGAGCCGCGAGCGCTGCGCTGCGCGGCGACGCGTCCGCGGCGCCCGGTAGGCGGCCGTCGGGACGCGTTCGTACGCGTCGTCCACCTGACGGCGCGGAGCCGCGGTCGCGCGCCGCGCCTGCTGAGCGGCCGCCGCCATCCTTAATCCTCCTCGCGCGGGGCCCTGCGGGCCGCGAGTCGCTCAATAGCACTTCCGTGCATTAGTCCTCGAGCCTCACGGCGACGCGCAGCTTTGCCGACTTGCTGCGAGGATTGACTTCGACCTCCGTGGCCCGCGGCGTGACCGGCCGCCGCGTCAGAACGCGCAGCGTCGGCTCGTGGCCGCAGACGCACATCGGCAGACCCGGCGGGCAGATGCACCCGGCGGCGTGACCCTTGAAGAACTCTTTCACCATGCGGTCCTCGAGCGAATGGAAGCTCATCGCCGCGAGTCGGCCGCCGGGCCGCAACACGCGATACGCCTCTTCGAGACCCTTGGCCAGGGAACCGAGCTCGTCGTTGACGACGATGCGCAGGGCCTGGAAGACGCGGCGTGCGGGATTGCCGGCGGCGAAGCGGGCCGGCGTCGGGATGGTGCGCTTGACGATCTCGACCAGCTCGCTGGTGGACGTGAGCGGCTGCTTCTTGCGCGCCTGCACGACGCCTCGGGCGATGTTGCGGGCATAGCGCTCCTCGCCGTACCGCCTGAAGACATCGGTCAGCTCGACCTCCGACAGGGTGTTAGCGAGGTCGGCGGCCGTGACCGGGAGGTCCGGGTCCATGCGCATGTCGAGCGGCGCGTCGTAGGCGTAGCTGAAGCCACGCTCGCGACGGTCGAGCTGCATCGAGGAGACGCCGAGGTCCATATAGACGATGTCAGCCGAGGCCGGCTCGCGTGCCGCCAGCATCTCGGCGAAGTTGCCGTGGTAGAGCTCGCACGCGCAAGGGGCGGCGCGGGCGACGTCGCGAAAGTACTCAGCGACGCTCGGGTCGCGGTCGACGGCGATCAGTCTGCCCCGGGCGCCGAGCGCCGCGGCGACGGCCTCGGCGTGCCCCCCGGCGCCGAAGGTGCAGTCGATGGCCACCTCGCCCTTCGCCGGCCGCAGCAACTCGAGCAGCTCGTCGAGAAGGACCGGGGTGTGAGCAAGGGCCATCTCGTACTCACGGAGTTGAGTGCTCGTCTGCGGTAGCATCGGCCTCCTCCTCAAGGTGGGCCAGGTACTCTGTCCAAGCGGCGCGGTCCCAGATCTCCAGATGGTCCGCGACCCCGATCACGGTCACGTCGCGGGTGATGCCTGCGTACTCCAGGTGCTTGGCCGGGAGCGTCACGCGCCCCTGCCGGTCGAGCTCTGGGAAGAACACGGCGGTCGCGGCAAGCCGCCTCTTGACGTCGCGGCGCGCTACGGTGCCCGCCCTGGTGACATCGACGTCCTCCTCCAGCCGCCGCTGGAACTCCTCAGGGCTGTAGCCGCCGAGGCAGCGTTCGCTCTCCTGGGTTACATAGATGCCCTCGGCGAACGTGGAGCGCAGGCGAGCGGGCACGGCGACGCGATTCTTCACGTCGAGCGTGAAATCGAACTCCCCCACCAACATCGGCCGCTGCATGTGCGCCACTGTACCCCACTTCTCCCCATTGCGCAATACTTATCTGGGCAGTTTCCCCACTCAGCATGATCTCACACCCACTGCGGCAGAACGCCTCGGGAACGAGTGTTCAGGGGGCGACCACACGCGGTGGCACGAGCGGTGCGTGGAGGTGAGCGGGAGTCGAGGCGGCCGACAGACGGAGATGATCGTCAGGGCGTTGCCACAGAGAGAAACGCGTGCGGCGCCTCAGTCTTCGAGGGCGCCGAGGCCAGCTAGGGAATCGGCACCAGGATCTTCTCGCCGACTACCAGAGTACTGGCGCTGAGCTCGGGGTTCAGCGCCTGTATCTCGCTGACCGACGTGCCGAACCGCGCGGCGATGGCCGAGAGCGAATCGCCGCTCTTAACGGCGTACTTCTTGGTGCCGGCCGACGTCGACTGCCCGCCCTTCGTCTTTGTCACCTTCGGCGTCGGCGTCGGCGACACGTCGGTCGGTCCGCCGACGATGCCCGACTGCATGGCGATACTGACGAGGGCGATGATCGCCACCAGAAACACGACGGGCGCCGCGATGCGCAGCACGATGCGCGTGCTGCCGGACGTCGCGGCCGGGCGCGGCCGGGAGCGCGGCGCCTTGGTCGCCGAGGTCATCGGGCGAGAGGAGGCTGTCGGCGCGGTGGCCGCAGGCACGGAGGCGGACGAAGCCGGCGGCGAAGCGGGCCTGCCTCTTCCCGAGCCGCCCATCGACTCGAGCCTCTGCAGCGCGGCGTCGGGGTCGTCGGCGGCAGGCGCCGCGGCGGCGGGCTCATCCGCGGCGGAGCGGCGAGGCCGGGGCGTGGCGGCGGCGTCCGCGGGGCGGCGCCGGCGTGGCTTGTTCTGCGAGGTGTCGTCGGTCAAAGGCGGTCCTGAAGGTCGCTGCGCATAGATTCGGCGGCGGCAGCAGCAGCCCTCCGATGATCCCCGCCAGCCTGCTGCCACGCGTAGATGATAGACCGCGACGCGTTGACGACGTACCCGGCCGCGTCGCCGGCGGCGATGCCCGCCAGGGCATCCGCTCCGGCGCCCTGGGCACCGTAGCCCGGCACCAGGAGGAAGGCTTGCGGCAGCGCGTCACGCACCAGTCGCAGCGACGTCGGCGAGGTCGCGCCCGCGACCGCCCCCACGTCGCTGTAGCCGTGCTCGCCGACATGCGCGGCGCCGAGCTTGGCGACGAGGTCGGCGACGCGCAGGTAGAGCGGGCGCCCGTCGACCTCTGCCTCTTGCAGCAGGCCGGCGCCAGGGTTACTCGTACGCGTAAGGACGAAGACGCCGCGCCCGTGCGCGCAGTGCTCGACCAGCGGCGCCAGCGAGTCGTCGCCGAGGTACGGGCTGGCGGTGAGCGCGTCGGCACCGAGTCCGGGAGCCGGCGCCGTGAAGCCGGGCGCGCCTCCGAAGGCGGCGCGCCCGTAGGCGGCGCCGGTCGAGGCGATGTCACCGCGCTTGACGTCGAGGATCACCGGCAGATCGTATTCGTGGGCGCAGCGGATGACCGCGCCGAGGGCGCGCCAGCCGGCGGCACCGTACTGTTCGAAGAAGGCCGCCTGCGGCTTGACGCAGGCGGCGACGTGGGCGACCGCGTCGATGACGCCACTGCAGAACTCCTGGAAGCAGGCGGCGACGGCGGCGTCCTCACCGAGCTCGGCAGCCTGCGGCCGGTACTTCTCGACCAGCGCGGGCGGCATGCGCTCGAGCATCGGGTCGAGCCCGACGCAGACGACGCTGCGGCGGGCGCGGATGGCCGCGGCCAGTGAATCCGAGAAGTGCTGCACGAAGCGTCCCCCTAAGTCGAGCGCGACCATGGTATCCGAAGACCTGCCCGAGCGACAGGGGCGCCGCTGGGGCCTCGAGCGCTCAGATGGCGGCGGTGCCGCTCTCGGCGTCGCTCTCGACGCGGTCTTCGCCGGCGCCCCGGGCGCCGCTCTGCTGCCGCGCCTGGAACTGGCCGACGTTGCGGCGGATGGTCGCGATCTTGGCGCGCACGTAGTCGGTCGCCTCGTCGGCCGCGCCGCCGTCGCTGTCGCCTCCGGCCTCGGACTCGGCCTGCATCTCACGCAGGACCCCCATCAGCTGTGCGTCGTCCATCTGCGACAGACTGTTGAGGTCCCACTTCATCGCCTTGCTCGACGTATCGTGCACGGCGTCGAGCTTGGACCGGACCACGGGGTTGAAGACAGCGCCGGGATCCACCTGCGCGGTGATCTCGTCGACGTCCCGGATCATGTCCTCGATGCTGGCGCCCTCTTTGGGGATGATCTTGATGCGCCCATCGTCTTCTTCCACGATCCGATCGATCGAGAGATACGCCTTCAGGAAGCCCTCGGTGAAGGCCACCGGGACGGTCACCGCGTAGACGATCACCTGCAGGACCTCGGCGGCGAACTGCGTGAACGTGCCCGTGTGCACATAGCTGTCCTCGATGAGCCCGAGCAGCATCGACTTCAGGTAGGGATCGGCGCGCAGGTCGCGCGGCCTTCCGCCGGGGCGCACCCCGCGTGGGTTGTCGGTCAGATCACTCATCTCTCTCCACCCCCGTATCGGCATGCCCTCCGGGAACTTGACCCGGCCGCGCGGTCCGCCGTTGGCGTACCCGGACGCATCCGGGTACGCTGTCCTCGGCGAGCCTGAGGAGGGACGTGGACGCGGAGCGGTCGATCATCTCCGGGAGCGAGACCCTGGACGAGTTCGTGCGCGCCGCCGCCGGGGCACCGGCCGCGGCGGCGCTCTTTTGCGACATCGACGGGACGATCTCGCCGATCGCCCCGCGACCCGCCGACGCCGAGGTACCCGAGCGGTTCCACGAGGTGCTCGCCGCGCTGGTGGAGCGCCTGGGTCTCGTCGCCTTCGTGAGCGGCCGGGCACTCGAGGACGGGCGGCGGATGATCCCTCTGGAGGGCGCCGCCTACGTCGGCAACCACGGCCTCGAAACGAGGCTGCCGGACGGGAGCGTGGACATCGAGCCACAGGCCGAGCGCTACGTCGCCACCATCCGGGAGGTCGCCGACGCCGCCGCCCGCGACCTCGACTGCGAGGCGCTCGGAGTGGTCCTCGAGGACAAGCGCAGCGTGCTCGCCGTGCACTACCGACTGGCTCCCGACGCGGCCGCGACCCGGCATGAGATCCTCACCCGGGTCGTCGAGCCGGCGCGGGCCCGCGGCCTCGCCATCGCCACCGGGCACTTCGCCTTCGAGGTGCGGCCGCCGCTGCCGTTCAGCAAAGGCACGGCCGTGAGGCGTCTGCTCGCCGCCGGCGACTACCTCTCGGCGTTCTGCTGCGGCGACGACCTCACGGACATCACCGCCTTCGCGGCGATCCGCGACTGGGGCGAGCGGGATGCGCGCCGGAGCACCTGCACGCTCGCCGCCGTCACCGACGAGACGCCGCCTCCGGTCGTGTATGCGGCCGACGTGCTGGTGCGCGCCACGCCCGGCGTGTACGCGGCGCTGACGCAGCTGCGCGCCGCGCTCGACGCCTGAGCCTGCGCTCAGCGGCCGCCGAACTCCGGCGCCCGCTTCTCGAGAAACGCGCTCATGCCCTCCGTCTGATCCTCGGTCGCAAACGCGAGAGCAAAGAGGTCGCGCTCGATCCCCTGCCCGGTGGCGATGTCGGTGTCGGCGGCGGCGTTCACGGCGGCCTTGCAGTAGCGCATCGCCAGCGGGCTCTTGCCGGCCAGCTCGTCGGCGAGCTTCATCGCCTGGGTCATGAGCTCGTCCTTCGGGAACACGGCCTGGACGAGCCCGATGCGCAGCGCCTCGTCGGCGCGGATGTGGCGGCCGCTCAGCACTAGGTACTTCGCCCATCCGACCCCCACGTTGCGGGAGAGCCGCTGAGTGCCGCCGAAGCCGGGCGTGATGCCGAGACCGATCTCCGGCTGGCCGAACTTGGCCTTTTCGCTCGCCAGGCGGATGTCGCAGGCCAGAGCCAGCTCGCAGCCGCCGCCGAGGGCGAATCCGTTGACGGCGGCGACCCACGGCTGCGGCGCCGCCTCGATACCGCTCATCACGGCCTGACCGAGGGCGCCGAAGCAGCGCGCCCGCTCGGCGCTGAGATCCTTCATCTCGGCGATGTCGGCGCCGGCGACGAAGGCCTTTTCGCCGCCGCCGGTGAGCACGACGGCGCGCACGGCGTCGTCGGAGGAGAGCTCGCGCACTACGGCGAGGAGCTCCTCGTTCGTCTGGGTGTTCAAGGCGTTCAGCGCCTCAGGGCGATTGACGGTGACGACGGCGACGGCGCCTTCGCGAGTGACCTCGACGGCCATGGCTGACCCTCCTCGACCATGGGTGGACTGGCTGGCCTCACTCTATCGCAGGCCGGCGGGCGGCGGGCGGCGACGGCGCACCAGCCGCGACGCGTCGGCCCGCCGCCATCCCTACTATTGTCATCCTGTAC
The DNA here is from genome assembly GCA_038321515.1 of Thermoleophilia bacterium. GTDB lineage: Bacteria > Actinomycetota > Thermoleophilia > UBA2241 > UBA2241 > CAIXSE01. The sequence continues at coordinate 9,823 of JBBQFA010000018.1, forward strand.
AGATCGGCCGACCTGTGGTGAGCTGGTCACGACCTGCCTGATGCCGTGAAAGGGGCCGCCATGTCACTCCGCACCGAACCGCCATCGCGCCCGGCGCTGGCGCTGCTCATGGTGGTCGTTTGCGCCGCCCTGCTCGCCGCCTGCGGCGGCTCTTCCGGCTCCCCCGCTGCCGCACCCTCGGCCACGTCCATAGCCGGCACGGCTCCGCTGGCCGGCACCCCGCGCGAAGCGGCCGCCGCATACTGGCGCCTGATCGACGCCGGCGACTTCGCGGCCATCGCCGCCGCCGGAGTGCCCGGCGAGCCTCCCAGCGCCACGCCCGCCACCGACGACATCGCCCACGCCCGCTTGCTGAAGGCGAGACCGCTCAGCAGCGACGTCTCGGTCTCCGGCTCGGCCCTGGTGCAGGTCGATGTGTTCATCGACCCGATGAAAGAAGCCGGCAATCCCACGCCGTGGGGTGACGCCGGAAAACACCAACTCTTCATGCATCTGCAGAAGGCTCCGCACGGTGGCTGGCTGGTGAAGAGTTGGGGCACCGGCCCGTGACGACGCGCGGTTGTCAGGGTAAGATGGCCATGAATATGGCCATCTTGGAGGTGCCCATGGCTCGCGAGTACTCCATTGCCCACGCCAAGGACCACCTCGCCGCAGCGGTGCGCGCCGCCGAGGCCGGCGAGCCGGTCACGCTGACCCGTCGTGGCAGGCCGGTCGCCGTCATCGTCTCTGACGCGGAGTACCGCCGGCTGGCAGGCTCGCACCGCGACTTCTGGACGGCTCTGCAGGAGTTCCGCGAGGGCACGAGGGCAGAGGGAACCGTCTTCGACGCCTCCGACTTCGACGGACTTCGCGATCGTTCCCCTGGTCGTGACGTCGACCTCTGATGCTCCGCTACCTACTCGACACGAATGTGCTGTCGCAGACCGTCCTGGCGCATGGCGACGAGCGCGTCCTGAGGCGACTGCGCGAGGAACACCGCGACTGCGCCGTGCCCAGCCCGGTGGTACACGAGCTCACCTATGGATACGAACGCCTCGAGCCTGGCGCAAAGCGCACGCGACTCGAGCAGTTCGTGCGAGAGGCCGTCTGCCGCGGGCTCCCCATCCTGCCCTACGACGAGAGCGCCGCCGTCTGGCACGCCGCGGAGCGAGCGCGCCTGGAGCGCCGCGGCCGCACGCCTTCAGCGGCGGACGGGCAGATCGCCGCCATCGCCGCGGTGCGCGGACTCATCGTGGTCACCGGCAACGTACGCCACTTCGCCAACTTCGAGGCGCTCACCGCGGAGGACTGGTCTCGAGAGTGACGACGCTCCTGCGACCTGGTCATCAGACTCACCGGAGCGGGCCGGTGCCGCTCAGCTGCGCAGCTTGCGCAGCGGCGCCACGCTGGCCATGAGCCGGCGCTCGGAGCCGTCGTTCTCGAAGCGGATCACGACGATGCCGCCGCTCTGCATGGTCAGCACCGTGCCCTCGCCGAGGGTAGCGTGGAGCACGCGGTCGCCGGACGCGAAGAACTGCTCCACGACCTCCTCGTCGAGCGCCTTCTTCTCGGGACCGGTGAAGCGGCGGCCGGAGCCGAGCGCGTCGCTCGCGTCGTCGTCGAGGCGACCCTGAGGGTCGGAACGGCCGCCCCACCCGCCGCCGCTGTGGTCGCCGCCACGGTCTCCGCCGCCCCATGACCCGCCGCTCCAGCCACCGCGGCCGCCGTCCCGGCCACTTGCCGAGGCGCCCCCGATCGTCGTCCGCTCGGTGAGGTCGGCGGGGATCTCGTCCAGGAACCTCGACGGGAGGTTGTACTGCGCCGCCCCCCACAGGCTTCTCGCGCGTGCGTGCACGAGGTACAGCCTGTCCATCGCGCGCGTGATGCCGACGTAGGCCAGGCGGCGCTCCTCCTCCACGTTCTGCTCGTCGAGGGAGCGTTGGTGCGGGAACACGCCCTCTTCCATGCCGGCGATGAACACGACCGGGAACTCGAGGCCCTTGGCGTTGTGCAGCGTCATCAGCGTGAGCAGCGCGCTGGTATCGGCGTAGGCATCGACGTCGGCGTAGAGGGAGATCTCCTGGAGGAAGCCGTCGAGGCTGGGCTTCTCGGCGCGCTTGTCGTACTCGGCGGCGACGCCGACGAACTCCTCGATGTTCTCGAGCCGCCCGTCGGACTCGAGCGTCTTCTGCGCCTTCAGCGCGGCCTCGAAGCCGCTCTCCTCGATGACGCTGCGCACGACGTCGGCGACGGGGCGGCCGGCGAGCCCGGCCTGCAGGCCTTCGACGATCTTCGCGAACGACAGCAGGCCGTTCACCGCGCCGGCCGAGAGGCCCGGAACGTCGTCGGCGCCGCGCAGCGTGCTCCACAGGCTCTCCCCCACGCTCGCCGCATGCGCCTGCAGGCGCTGCAGGCTGGTCGCGCCGATGCCGCGCTTGGGCGCGTTGACGATGCGCAGCAGCCGCTGCGCGTCGTCCGGGTTCACGACCACGGTCAGATAGGCGATCACATCGCGGATCTCGGCGCGCTCGTAGAACTTGGGGCCGCCGATGACCTGATAGGCGATCCCGTAGCGGCCGAACTGCTCCTCGAGTACGCGCGACTGTGCGTTGGTGCGGTAGAGCACTGCCACCTCGTCCGGCCGGTAGCGCCTGGCGGCGCCGGCCTCCCCCTCGAGCAGCTTCTGTACCTCGCTGGCCACGAACTGGGCCTCGGCCCGCTCGTCGTTGACCTCTACCACCTGCACAAGGGCACCCTCGCCGCGCGGCGTCCAGAGGTTCTTGCCCTTGCGCTTGCGGTTGTTGGTGACGACGGCGTTGGCGGCGTCGAGGATCTGCTGCGTGGACCGGTAATTCTGCTCCAGCCGGATGATCTCGGCCTCGGGGTAGTCGCGTTCGAACTCGAGGATGTTGCGGATGTCGGCGCCGCGCCAGGAGTAGATGCTCTGGTCGTCGTCGCCCACGACGGCGAGGTTGCCGTGCGCCCCGGCGAGCAGGTTGGCGAGCCGGTACTGGGCGTGGTTCGTGTCCTGGTACTCGTCGACGAGCACGTAGCGGAACGCCTGCTGGTAGTGGTGCAGCCGGTCGGGGAAGCCCTCGAGCAGCTGCACGGTCTTCATGAGCAGATCGTCGAAGTCCATCGCGTTCATCGCCGCGTGGCGCTTTTCGTAGAGCTCGAAGACGTCGGCCGCCACCTGGGCGAAGCGGCCGCCCTTCTCGCGGAACTCGGCCGGCCCCAGCAGCTGGTTCTTGGCGTCGCTGATCTGCCGGCTGATCGACTCCGGCGGATACCGCTTGGGATCGACGTTCAGCTCCTCCATGCAGCGCTTGATGAGCCGGCGGCGGTCGTCCTCGTCGTGGATCGTGAAGGTGCTCTTGTAGCCGAGGCGCTGGGCCTCGCGGCGCAGGAGGCGGGCGCACATGCTGTGGAACGTGCTGATCCACATGGTGCGCGCGATCGGCCCCACGAGGCCCTCGATGCGCTCCTTCATCTCGCCGGCGGCCTTGTTCGTGAACGTGATGGCGACGACCTCGTCGGGGCGCGCGTGGTGCACCTGGAGCAGGTACGCGACCCGGTGCGTGAGAACGCGCGTCTTGCCGGAGCCGGCGCCGGCGAGGATCAGCAGGGGGCCGTCGACATGCGTGACGGCCTTACGCTGCTCGTCGTTGAGGCCGGCGAGCAGCGGGTGGTCCGGCCGCGCCGGACCGCCGCGGCCCTCGCCGGGTCGACGCCCCACGTCAGAGTCCTGCCACGTTGAGCAGCAGGCTCAGACCGAACGCGACGCCGCCGGCGAGCACCAGCTTCACGCTCGAGACCACGAGCCTGCCCCGCGAGACGTGGCCAAGGAAGACGCCGAGCAGGATCAACTCGAGGGTGGCGATGCCCCATGCCGCATAGAAGGACCCGTCGACGCCGAGCAGCGGCTGCAGGAGAAACGGGATGCACATGATGAGGCCGCCGATCGCCGAAGCGAACCCCGCCACCGCGGCGATCGCGACGGCCGCGTAGCGCGCGGCGGAACCGACATCCGTGGAGTCGAGCCGCGACAGCATCGTCTCCTCGAGCAGGCGCAGCGCCCGGGTGCGCTCCGCCTGCTCGGAGAGATACGAGCCGTAGAAGCCCGACACACCGAGGCTCAGAGACGCAGAGGCGATGACGACGACGAGCGAGTTGGGGTCGGTGACCCCGCCGAAGTAGGCACCGGTCACGATGCCGAGAGCCGTGAGCACGCCGTCGAAGGCGTTCATGGGGAAGTACCGCCGCGCGATCTCGCCGACCTCGGCGATCTCGTGGTAGTGGCGCAGCGTCGCGATCTGGCGGCGCACGCGCGAGCCGATGGAGGGACTGCCCGGGAGACTCATGCGCCGGTCACGTAGATGTCAGCCGGCGCGGCGTCAGCGCAGCCAGCTGGCGCCGGCGTCCTGCGGAGTCTCGACCTCGTCGATGAGACGCTTACCGGTCGAGACCTTGTCGATGGAGTGGATGCTGCCGCCCGACTCCTGGACCACCTCAGCGACGTCCTGGAAGTCGATGTCGTCGCCCTCCAGCGTGATCTTGATGTTCTCGACCTTGTTGTCGATCTCGATCAGCGTGATGTCGACCCCGTGGATGCCGTCGAGGTCGCCGAGCTTGTCGGCGAGCACGAGTATCGTGGGCTGGTGGGGCTTGAGGACGTCGAGCACGAGACGCCGGACCTCGCTCATGTGTTGTTCACGCTCCGTTCACGGGTCGCCTGAGAGGGCAGCAATCCTAGCATACCCACTCGCCCCCGCCGGTCACCCCGGAGGCTGACGATATTCGCACCGGCTGCGATGCCCAGACAAGATGAGTCACTCACCTCATATGCCCGCGCCATTGCCTCGCCGATGTCGTGCACTGAGGGCGCGGGACCGCGCCCCTGGGGGACGAGCGAGGAGGCAAGCGATGTCTGGCGTGGCCACCGGCTATACCCTCGTTCTTGCCGAAGAGCGGCAGGACCGTGAGCCCGTCCGAGACTACATGGTGACCGACGGCGGCGTACTCTATGCGACCGGCGATCACGGCGCCACGTGGCGCTGCTACGGGCTCGTCGACCCGGAGGCGTTCCTGCTGGACCTCGGGTTCGAGGAAGCCTGGGAGCTCGCGGACGCCGACGTGGCGCCGCGCGCATCTGCCGGGCGCCGCTTTCTCGCCGCCTGAGGCGCAGCCGCGTCAGGCGGCAGCGAGGCACCGGGCGGCACACGCCGCCGCGGGCGGCGTCAGATCCCGGCGCCTTCGTCGAAGTGCAGGAGCTCCGCGAGCATCGCCTGCGTCTCGCGCAGGGCTGCCTCGCGCTTGCCGCTGCGCTCGGGGTGGATCTCGTCGAGCTCCTTCTCCATCTCGATGATGCGCGCGACAAGGCACTTGATCGCTTCGGCGACCGGGTCGGGCAGGTGACGGTAGTCGATGTCGGGGATGCCCACCCGCTGTCCTTGCAGGAGCACGGGGCGCCCGGGGTTGCCGACGACGGTCGAGTTCTTCGGCACGTCGTTCACGACCACGCTGCCGGCCCCCACTTTGGCGTTGTCGCCGATGGTGATCGCCCCCAGCACCTTGGCGCCGGCGCCGAACACCACGTTGTCGCCCACGGTCGGGTGCCGCTTGCCGGTCTCCTTGCCGGTCCCGCCGAGCGTCACGCCCTGGTAGATGGTCACGTTGTCGCCGATCTCGGCGGTCTCGCCGATCACGACGCCGGTGCCGTGGTCGATGAACAGTCCGTGCCCGATGGTGGCGCCGGGGTGGATCTCGATACCCGTGACGAACCGGTTGAGCTGGCTGATCCAGCGCGCGACCATCGGCAGGCCGAGCGCGCGCAGCTTGTGCGCCAGACGGTGAAGCCACAGGGCGTGCAGGCCGGGATACGAGGTGATGATCTCGAGCTTGGAGGTGGCCGCCGGGTCACGCTCGTAGACGGCCTTGACGTCACTGGTGATCTCGTCGACCGCGGTGTGGACGTCCTGGGCGAACTCACCGACCACGCCGTTGACGGGGCCACAGCCGCGCGCCTTCTTGCCCAGCAGCCAGCAACCGGCGACGCCCACGCCCAGCAGAGCCAGGAGCTTGCGGATCACGGCCGTCACCTCCTCGTGTCGTCGGCGGGACGGCGGAGCGCCCTCCCGCACTCGCCGTACGCTATCACGCCTCGTTCATGCTCCCCGAGCGGAAGCCGTCGAGGTCGAGGGCCACGTAGGTGAACCCTGCTTCGTGAACGGCGCGCGCCAGGTCCTCCCGGATCGCGACGGCGCGCCCAAGCTCGCCGGCCTCGACCTCGACGCGGGCGACCTGCCCGTGGTGGCGCACGCGGCACTGCGTGAAGCCGAGGGCGCGCAGCGACCTCTCGGCGACGGCCACGGCGGCAAGCTTTGGAGCGGTGATGGCCTCGTCGTACGGGATCCGCGACGCGAGACAGGCCTGCTGCGGCGCGTCCCACGTGGGCAGCGCCAGCTCTCGCGCCAACCGCCGGACCTCCGCTTTGCCGATCCCGGCGGCCAGCAGCGGGTGCAGCACGCCGCGCTCGCCGGCGGCGCGCATGCCGGGGCGATGATCGCCGACGTCGTCGGCGTTGGCCCCGTCGACCAGCGCCGTGCAACCACGCTCGGCGGCGACCCGCACCATCTCGTCGACGAGTCCCGCCTTGCAGTGATAGCAGCGCTCCCGCGAATTGGCGACGAAGCGCGGGTCGTCGAACTCGTGGGTCGGCGCGACGACGTGCGCCACACCGAGGCTCTCGGCCACCTGCTTCGCGGTAGCCAGCTCCTCGTCGAGGTACGTCGGCGAGACGGCCGTGAACGCGACCACCCGGTCGGCGCCGAGGGCGCGCGCGGCGCCGGCGAGCACCAGGCTGGAGTCGACACCGCCGGAGAACGCCACACAGGCGCTCTCGACGCCGTCGAACTGCGTGAGGAGTGCCGCGAGTGCGTCGCGCTCGTCAGGCATCGCTGTCGATGAGCTCAGTGATGCTCGGACGCTCGCCGCAGACGGGGCAGGCGGGCACGCGCGCTACCTGCACCTCCGAGAAGCTGAGCGCGGCGCCGTCAAACTGGAGGAGCCGGTCGTAGAGCGGCTGCCCGGCGCCGGTCAACACCTTGATGACCTCCAGCGCCTGGATGGCGCCGATCGTCCCCGGTATCGGCCCGAGCACACCGGCTTCGGAGCAGCTGATGACGCCGGCCGGTGGGGGCGGCTCCGGGAACAGACAGCGGTAGCAGGCGCTCTCCCCGCCCTTGACGGTCATCGCCAGCCCCGTCATGCGCAGCACGGCGCCGTCGACCAGCGTCTTGCGCAGCAGCACGCAGGCGTCGTTCAGCAAGTAGCGGGTCGGG
>JBBQFA010000019.1:0-16886 GCA_038321515.1 Thermoleophilia bacterium
GTTGGGCGCCGCGCTCAGCCGTCGACCGGCCTCGCCGGGCACGCAGAGGATCTCGCGGCCCAGATCGAGAGCGAACCCGGCCGTGATCTTCGCTCCGCTGCGCTCCGTACCCTCGACGAGCACCACGCCCCGCGTGAGCGCGGCCATCACGCGGTTGCGCGCCGGGAACCGCCAGGCGCGCGCCGGCAGCCCCCAGGCGAACTCCGAGACGACCAGCCCCGTCGCGGCGATGTCGGCGTAGAGGCGCGCGTGCCGGCGCGGGTAGATCACATCGGCGCCGCAGCCGAGCACGGCCACGGTGCTGGGGCGCGCACCGGACGCGGTGACCCCGAGCGCGGCCGCCTGCGCGATGGCGTCGATGCCCAGCGCGAGGCCGCTGACGACGACGAGCCCCGCCAGCGTCAGGTCGCGTCCCAGCAGGCGCGCCATCTCCTCGCCGTACGGGGAGGGCGAGCGCGTCCCCACCACCGCGACGGCCGGCACCGTGGCCAGTGCCTCGAGTCTGGCGCGGGTGGCGCCGGGCACCGGGCTACCGTGCACGAACAGGCAGAGTGGAGGGTCGTTGAGCTTGCGCATCTGCGCCGGGTAGAGGGGGTCGCTCCAGGCGACGACCATCTGGTGGCTGGGACGACGCTCCATGCGCCGCAGGCAATCCGCCGGACCTCCCGCGAGCACTTCGGCGAAGCGCCGCGCGTCGGTCGCGGCGTCTTCGTCGTCGCGGCCGGCACCGCCGCCGTCTCGCACCTGCGGCCGCGGCCGGGCGGCGGCGCGCGTGCCTCCTCGCCGCCGCGTGACGAACGCGACGATCTCCGCCGGCGAGCGCTCCAGCAGTTGCCCTACGGAGCCGAACTCACGCACCAGACGCATCACCAGCCCCTGGCGGAACGAGGCCAGCGACCCCAGCCAGACGCACAACTCGCGCCCGCCGCTCCCAGACATGCTGCTGTCGCTCGCAGTCTCGCGAGCAGTCGCTGTCGGGTCAGATGCCATGTCGGCCACTGGTCCGATAGCTCAGGCTCTCGCCGAGGTGGCCCGCGTCGATCGTCTCGGCGCCGGCCAGATCGGCGATCGTCTGGGCGACTTTGATGACGCGGTCGCAGGCGCGGGCGCTGAGGTGTAGGCGCTCGTAGGCGTGATCGAGCAGTGACGTCGCCCCCGGATCGAGCCGGCAGAGCCGGCGCAGATGACGCGCCGTCATGTGCGCATTGGCGTAGGCGCCGGTGCCCGCGAGCCGCGTGAGCTGCCGCGCGCGGGCCGCGATCACGCGAGTGCGCACGGTCGCGGAGGACTCCGCGCTCCCCGCCTCGCGGCGGTCGCGCGGCGGCACGCGAGGCACCTCGAGGCGCAGGTCGATGCGGTCGAGCAGCGGGCCGCTCAGCCGCGAGCTGTACTGGCGCAGACGATGCCCGGGGCAGACGCACTCGCGCTCGGCATCGCCTCGGTACCCGCACGGACACGGGTTCATGGCCGCGATCAGCATGAGGCGTGCCGGGAAGGTGACCGAGATCAGGCGCCGGCTGATGGTGATCTCGCCGTCCTCAAGCGGCTGGCGCAGGCCCTCGAGCGCCGACAGCCGGTACTCGGGAAACTCGTCCAGAAACAGCACGCCGAGGTGCGCGAGGCTCACCTCGCCAGGGCGAGGCGTACCGCCGCCGCCGACGAGACCGGGCGAGGAGATGGTGTGGTGCGGCGCGCGAAAGGGCCGCCGCACCACCAGAGGCGCGCCCGCGGGCAGCAGGCCCGCGACGCTGTGGATGCGCGTGATCTCGATGGCCTCGTCCGGAGAGAGCGGCGGCATGATGCCCGGCACGCGCCGGGCCAGCATCGTCTTGCCGGCGCCCGGCGGCCCGGTCATCAGCACGTTGTGCGCACCGGCTACGGCGACCTCGAGGGCGCGCTTGACCTGGTTCTGGCCGAAGATGTCGGCGACGTCGGCGTCGCCGATAGGCGTCGCCGCCAGCAACGCTTCGAGATCGATCGGCGGAGCGGCTGCGCCGCCGCCCGCTCCCAGCTGCGCCACGGCCTCGGCGAGCGTGGCGGCCGGATACACCTCGAGGCCCCTCACCAGCGTCGCCTCCGGCGCGTTGGCGGCGGGCAGCACGAGGCCGCGCACGCCGCGGGCGCGCAAGCTCTGCGCCAGAGCGAGCGCCCCCGCGACCGGGCGCAGGCTACCGTCGAGCCCAAGCTCGCCCAGGGCGGCCAACCGGCCGCGGCCGTTGCCTCCGTCGCGGGCCTGCCCAGTGGCGAGCAGGAACGCCAACGCTATCGGGAGGTCAAAGGACGGCCCCTCCTTGCGCAGGTCGGCGGGAGCAAGGTTCACGGTGATGCGCCGCGACGGGAACTCGAACGAGGAGTTCACGATCGCCGCCCGGACCCGCTCGCGGCTCTCCTGCACCGCCGCGTCGGGTAGCCCGACGATGCTGAAGGCGGGCGCCGCGGCCACTACGTCGACCTCCACCTCGACCGGGTGGCCCTGCAGGCCGGTCAAAGCCTCACTGGCGATCTGGGCGAGCATAGGGCTCCTCCTCTGCGGATGAGTGGCGCATACGCCCGGGGCCGCGGTCAGTCGCCACGGGTCAGCCGTCCAGCGTGAATGCGGCGGGCAGGTGGCGCACCGTCGCCGGCTCCGCGGAGGCGTCGACCGCGACGACGTCGAAGCGCACGTCGCTCACGCCGCGGAGTGCCCAGGGGCGAGCGCCCAGCCAGATCTCGGCGAGGCGCGCGACCTGACGCCGCTTGCGCGGGTCTACAGCGTCTTCAGGAGACCCGAAGGACGCGCTGCGTCGCGCCTTGACCTCGACGAAGGCGAGCACGGAGCCGCGACGCACGATGAGATCGAGCTCGCCGCGCCCGATGCGGACGTTGCGACCGAGCAGGGTCCAACCCCGGCGCGTGAGATGAAGGGCCGCGGCCTCTTCAGCGGCGCGGCCGAACTGCTGGCGTTCGTTCATACAGCCAGCGTAGCGGCAGCAGCCGCGGCGTCACACGGTGCCAATAGGGTCGCAGGGGTGACGTTGGCGATTGCCAACCCGGTGCGCTGACCGTAGCGCCAGAGCGCAGGGCGGAGAGGAGGCCGGCGGCGAGCGGGAGCCGGCCCGCCGCGGTCAGGGCAGCGGCGCCGTCGCCGTCGTCAATGTGAGCCCGAGTTGCTGGTACGCAACGCTGTTGAAGGAGAGCCGGTGCAACTCGCACACCCCATGCGCGACGATGGCCGCCTGATGGCCGGCGGTCGCGTAGCCGACGTGGCGGTCGAACCCGTACTGGGGATACGCGCGGTGCAGCGTGTGCATGACGCGGTCGCGCGTCACCTTGGCCACGATGGATGCGGCGGCGATGGCCGCGGAGCGATGGTCGCCGCCGACCACAGCCTTATGGGGCCGGCGACACGACGGCAGAGCGAAGCCGTCGATGAGCGCCGTCGCCGGGGCCGGATCCAGCCGTTCGACTGCTGCCGCAAGAGTGCCGAGGTTGCAGCGATGCAGGCCGACCCGGTCGATCGTCCCCGCGGAGCAGCAGACCACGACGACCTGGCGGGCCCGGCCCATGATCTCCACGTAGAGCGCCTCGCGGCGAGCGGGCGCGAGGCGTTTGGAGTCCTCGAGCCGGTCGAGCGCCTCGAAGTCGCGCTCGCCGAGCGCCGCGTAGTCGAGGCAGACGGCGGCGGCGACCAGGGGACCGGCGAGGCAGCCGCGCCCCGCCTCGTCGGCGCCGGCCACGGCCGCGTCCTCTGCGCCGGCGGCCGCGAGATCGAAGGCGAAGCGCTCGTTCACGGCGGCAGAGGTGCTACTCGGTGCCGCCGATGCGGGCGGGCGGCCAGTACCGCGCGAAGGCCCGCCCGACCAGCTGGCTGCGGGCGACGGGCCCGAACTCGCGGCTGTCGCCGCTGTCGATACGATTGTCGCCCATCATGAAGTAGCTCCCCGGCGGCACCTTGTACGGCTGCTGCAGGGACCACGGGAGGCCGTTGTCGAACGGCTCGCTGGGCACCGGCTGGCCGTTCACGGTGCGCACATAGGGCTCGTCCAGACGGCGGCCGTTCACGTACACGGAGCCGCCACTCAGCGAGATCTCGTCGCCGGGCATGCCGATGATGCGCTTGATGAGCACCGGCCCGTCAAAGGGCGGGTGAAAGACGACGATGTTCTGGCGCTCAGGCTCGAAAAAGCGCCACGAGACGCGGTCGACGAGTACGCGGTCGCCGATCAGCAGCGTGTTCTCCATCGACTCGGAGGGGATCCGGTAGGGCTTGACGAGAAAAGCCTGGATGAGCAGCGCCACGGCCACGGCCACGATCGCCAGCACGGCATATTCGAGGACCGTGCGGCCCTTGGACGCCTGCTTGCCGCGCCTGCCGACGGTACCTCCGTCGGCTTCCGGTCTCGTGCTCATTTCCCTCCCCGTCGGTCGCGGCAGTCTATCAAAGCGAGTGGAGCCGCGAGAACGGCCAGTACGTCGCGAGACCCTCGCCTATGATGGCGTCGCGCGGCACCGTGCCCCAGACGCGACTGTCGTCGCTGTCGGTGCGGTAGTCGCCCATCACGAAGTATGCGTCCCGTGGGACACGGAACGACTCGGCCAGGGACCACGGATCGCTCATCGTGCTGCCGGCGATCGCCGCCGCGGCCGTGGTCGGGTCGCGGCGGCCGGCGGTGCGATGCACGAACGACTCGGCCACCGGCCGGCCGTTGACGTAAAGGCGACCGTCGCGTACCTCGAGTCTGTCGCCGGGCACGCCCACCACCCGCTTGATGAAGACGATGCGGGGGTCTTCGGGGTAGCGGAACACGATCACGTCCCCACGATGCGGATCGCGCAGATGGTAGACGACCCGGTTGACCAGGACCCGGTCGCCCGGGCGCAGCGTGTCCAGCATCGACTCTGACGGGATGCGATAGGGCTTGACGACCCACGCCTGAAGCGCGAGCGCGACGAGCACGGCCATGACGGCGATGACGACGTACTCGAGGATGGTGGCGCGCTTCACGTGGAGCCGGCTCCGCGCCGCAGGCGGTCTAGCGCTGCTTCTCGCGGACCCGTGCCTGCTTGCCGACCTTCTGGCGCAGGTAGTACAGCTTGGCACGGCGCACGGCACCGATGGCCATGACCTCGATCTTGTCGATCTTGGGCGAGTGCACGGGGAAGGTACGCTCGACGCCGACGCCAAAGGACTGCTTGCGCACGGTGAACGTCTCGCGCACGCCCTCGCCCTGGCGCTTGATCACGATGCCCTGGAAGACCTGGATGCGGTGGCGGGTGCCTTCGACGACCTTGAAGTGGACCTTCACGGTGTCGCCGGCCTTGAACTGTGGGATGTCGTCGCGCAGCTGCTCGCGCTCGATGTTCTCGATGATGTTCACGGACCCTCGTCTTTCGTCAGAAAAGCGGCGGCTAGTCTAGCAGGGCGAGCCGGGCGGAGCAAAACTCGGCGCGCCGCCCCAGAACACAAGGCGGTATCTTACCGCTTTCGCACCTGCTCTGCCCGCCACCGCTCGATGGCGGCGTGGTGCCCGCTGCGCAGCACCTCGGGCACCTCCCAGCCGCGGAACGCCGCCGGGCGCGTGTAGTGCGGGTACTCCGCGCCGCCCTCGAGGTCGGCGGCGTGCGACTCGCTGACGACGCTCTCGGGGTTGCTGATCGCGCCGGGCAGCTTGCGCGTCACGGCGTCGAGCACCGCCATGGCGGCGATCTCTCCGCCGGAGAGCACGTACGGGCCGATCGAGACGCGGTCGGTGACGAGGTTGGTGACGCGTTCGTCGATGCCCTCGTAGCGACCGCACAGGAGCACGAGATCGTGGCCCGCCAGCTCGGTCGCCAGCGCGTCGTCGAGCTGGCGCCCCTTGGGTGTGAGCTCCACGACGCGGCGCCCCTCCTTCACCAGCCCCGCGTCGCCGCCGAACACCGCCTCGAGGGCGGCGCAGACGACATCGATGCGCAGTACCATGCCGGCGCCACCGCCGTACGGTGTGTCGTCCACCTGCAGGTGGCTCAGCGGCGTGTGGTCGCGGTAGTTGGTGAGGCGGAACTCGTGGCCCAGCGCGGCGGCCGCCCGGATGTGCACCTGCCCGAGGTACCAGTCAAAGGCCTCCGGGAACAGGGTGAAGACGTCGGCTTTCACGATCCAGCGCTCGCGTCGTCCGGCTCGTCCAGCAGCCCGTCGACGACGCGCACGACACCGTCGTCGCCGAGGCTCACGACCTCGTCCACGAGCGGCACAAGGATCTCAGAGCCGTCGGGAGCCCGCACCGCCAGGATCTCATGGGCGACCGCCTCCAGCACGTTGCTCACGGTTCCGAGCGCACGACCGGAGGCCGTCTCGACCGGCGACCCCAGCAGGTCGCCGACACGGTAGTGGGGCTGCTCGTCGAGCGCCTCACCGGCAGCGAGAAGCTCCCTGCCCTGCAGCGCTATCGCCGCTTCGCGTGTGGCGGCGAGGTCGAGACGCACGAGAGGGCGCCGATCGGTCCCGCCCACGCGCGTGAGCGCGCAGGGCAGGACGCCACCGGCGCCCTCATCACCGAGGTAGAAGCTCGTCCCGAGCTCGAGTCGCTCGAGTCCGCCGGGCGAGAGGTTCAGGTACAGCTCACCGTGCAGGCCGTGCACCTTGCCGAGGACTCCGCACGTCCACAGGCTCGGCGTCGTCATCCCCTAATCCACGATCTCCACGATGGCACGCTTGCCGTCGCGGACGGCCGAGGCCTTCACGATGGTCCGCAGCGCACGGGCGATGCGCCCCTGCTTGCCGATCACTTTGCCCACGTCGTCCTTTGCGACCGAGAGCTCCAAAACGACGGTGGTGTCGGTCTCCGTAGCCTCCACGTGGACCTCGTCTGGGCTGTCGACCAGCGACTTGGCCAGATACTCGAGCAGGTCCTTCAACATCCCACTACTCCCTCCGTCGTCTCCGGGGAGACCTTGCTACTTCTCGATGCCCTTGATGGAGAGCAGCTTCTTGACTGTCCGCGAGGGCTGCGCGCCCTCACCCAGCCACTTCTTGGCCTTCTCGGCGTCGATCTCGATGAGCGATGGATCCATCTGCGGGTTGTACTGGCCGATGGTCTCGATCGCACGACCGTCACGCCGCGTACGGGAATCAACGACGACGATGCGGTAGATCGGGTTCTTGGTGCTCCCTACTCGGGTCAATCTCATTCGCACTGCCAACTGGTGTCACCCCCTCAGGGAAGTAGAACGGCGCGCTGCGACCGTGAGGGTCGCAGCGGTGTGTGAACCTTATGCGACCCTCGGTCGGGTCGCAAGAATGTGCATTCTACCCGCTCATGCCCGGCAGGCGAAACCCCTTCATCTTGCCGCTCGAGAGCATCTTGAGCATCTTCTGCATCTCCCGGTACTGCTTGAGCAGGTTGTTGACGTCATGGACGCTGGTGCCGCTGCCCGCCGCGATGCGGCGCCGGCGGCTCCCGTCGATGAGGTCGGGGCGGCGCCGCTCCTGCCCGGTCATGCTGAAGACCATCGCCTCGATGCGGTCGAGCTGCCTGTCGTCGACCTGGACGTTCTTAAGTTCCTTCATGCCGGGCACGCCGGGCAGCATCCCGAGGATGCTCGAGAGCGAGCCCATCTTGCGCACCTGCTTGAGCTGCTCCAGGAAGTCTTCGAAGGTGAACTCGGCGCGGCGGAGCTTCGCCTCCATCTCCGCCGCCTGCTTCTCGTCGAGCGACTCCTCGGCCTTCTCGATGAGGCTGAGCACGTCGCCCATGCCGAGGATACGGCTGGCCATGCGGTCTGGATGAAAGACGTCAAAGTCGTCGAGCTTCTCGCCGGTGCTCACGAACTTGATGGGCTTGCCGGTGACGGCGCGAACGCTGAGCGCGGCGCCGCCGCGGGCGTCGCCGTCGAGCTTGGTGAGCACGACACCGTCGAGGTCGACCTGCCCCTTGAAGGCGTCGGCCGCGTTGACGGCGTCCTGGCCGGTCATAGCGTCGATGACGAGCAGCACGTTGTGCGGCTTGACGGCGTCGCGGATGTTGACCAGCTCGGCCATCAGCTCCTCGTCGACGTGCAAGCGGCCGGCGGTGTCGACGATGGCCACGTCGCCGTGCTGTCGCGCGAAGGCGACGCCGTCTCGCGCGATGTCGACCGGGTCGAGGTCTGCGCCGGGCGCGTAGACCGGCACGCCGACGCGCTCGCCGAGCACCTGGAGCTGGTCGATCGCCGCCGGCCTGTATACGTCGGCGGCGATCAGAACCGGGGACTTGCCGTCCTTCTTCAGCAGCTTCGCGAGCTTGGCGCACGTCGTGGTCTTGCCCGAGCCCTGCAGACCGGCCATGAGGATGACGGTCGGAGGATGGCCGCTGAAGGCCAGCTTGGAGTCGCCGCTGCCCATGAGCGTGACGAGCTCCTCGCTCACGATCTTCACGACCTGCTGCGCCGGCGTGAGGCTCTCCATGACCTCGGCTCCCAGCGCGCGCTCCTTCACGTGGGCGACGAACTCGCGCACCACCTTGAAGTTGACGTCGGCCTCGAGCAACGCCAGGCGGATCTCGCGCATCGCGGCGTCGATATCCTCGGCGGTGAGCTTGCCGTGGCCCCTGAGACTCTGCATGACCCCCTGGAGGCGGTCGGTAAGGGTGTCGAACATGGGTCGTCCTCGGTCGGTTCGCGGAGGCTCAATGGTAGCACGAGCGCAGACCAGCCTTGCTCGGCCGCGCGGCCGGTAGTACTCTTACCAGTAATACCGCTGCGATCAGGAGGCCGCGATGCGCATCACCAGCAAAGGTCAGGTCACCATCCCCCAGGACATCCGCGAGCGCTACGGGCTGTTGCCGCACACCGAGGTCGAGTTCGCCTTCGACAACGGCAACGTCGTCATCCGCAAGACGAACAGCGGCAATCGGCAGGCGCGCGACTGGGTGCGCCGGTATCGAGGTAGCGCGGACGCGGGTTTGACCAGCGACGAGATCATGCGGCTCACTCGCGGTGAAGACTGATGCCCGATCGAATCCTCGTCGACAGCAACGTCATCCTCGACGTGCTGTGCGAGAACGCCACGTGGGCCGATTGGTCGGACGATGCACTGATGGCGTGCGCGGAGCACGCGCGGCTCGTCATCGATCCGATCATCTACGCGGAGGTCTCGGTGGGCTACAAGACGATGGACGGCGTGGATCTGCCGCTCTCGTCCGACCTGTTCGCGCGCGAGCCTCTGCCGTGGGCGGCGGCGTTCCTTGCCGGACAGGCGTACCAGCAGTATCGGCGCCGAGGCGGCACCAAGCGCTCACCGCTTCCCGATTTCTACATCGGTGCGCACGCGGCCGTCGCCGACATGGGCCTGCTCACGCGCGACGCCGCGCGTTACCGCACCTACTTCCCCACCGTCGAACTGATCGCGCCGGACGCTTGAGCGCAGCGCAGTCCGGCGCCACGAGCGTTCGCACGAAGCCGAACTCGTGTGGGCCGCGTGCCGCGCCTTTGGCGGCTCGCGGCGAGCGGGCGCTCACGCGAGGTCGAGCGCCCAGAGGTCGTGCGGCCGGTCGGCCCACACGACCTGTCTCTGCACCATCATGCCCAGCCGGCGGGCCACTCCCTGGGAGCGCGTGTTGTCCGGGGTGATGAGGGAGTACACACGACGGAGGCCGATGTCGGCGGCATGCGTCAGCACACCGCGAGCCGCCTCCGTCGCATACCCCCGCCCCCAGCAGTCACTACGTAGGTCCCACCCAAGTTCAGGAAGGAGCTCGCCCTCGATCTCTCGATAGACGGGGCCGCAGTCGCCGATGACCTCGCCGCTCGACCTGAAGGCGACGGCGTATTCGGCGATGCCGTCGGTGCGGTAGCGCTCGAGGACGCGCGACAGCGCCTCAGCCGTCTTCTCGCGACTGTACGGCTCCGGCTCCCACCACAGCACGGCGGGGTCGCCGTACACCGCGGCCAGCGCGTCCAGATCCCCGGTCTCGAACTCACGGATGAGCAGACGCGCCGTCATGACGGGGAGCGTCATACTCCGGCCGCTTCCTCCCCATCGGCGCCGAAGATCGCCCGCGCGAACACGTCGGGCTCGAAAGGCCGCAGGTCCTCGAGCTTCTCCCCCATCCCGATCAGCTTGATGGGGATGCCGAGCGTCTCGTGGATGGCGACGACGATGCCGCCCTTGGCAGTGCCGTCGAGCTTGGTGAGCACGACGCCGGTGACGTCCACGGACTGGCCGAACTCCTGCGCCTGGCGCAGGCCGTTCTGCCCGGTCGTCGCGTCCAGAACAAGAAGGGTCTCGTGCGGGGCGCCGGGCAGCTGCTTCTCGATGACCCGGCGTACCTTCTCGAGCTCGCGCATCAGATTGACCTGCGTGTGCAGGCGACCGGCGGTGTCGATCAGCACCACGTCGGCACCACGCGAGCGAGCCGCGGCCACGCCGTCGAACACGACGGCGGCAGGGTCGCCGCCCTCCGCCTGCTTCACGATCTCGCAGCCGACGCGCTTCGCCCACTCGCTGAGCTGCTCGACCGCGGCGGCGCGAAAGGTGTCGCCGGCGACCATGAGCGGCGTCTTGCCCATCTCCTTGAGACGCCAGGCGATCTTGCCGATCGTGGTCGTCTTGCCGGTGCCGTTGACGCCGACCATGAGGATCACGGTCGGCCGGTGCGAGACGTCGATGCGCTGACGCTCGGGGTCGTCCGGCCGCAGGACCTCGGCGACCACGTCGGCCAGCTCGTTCTGAAACGGCTCGCGCGCCTCGATCTTCTTGGCCGTGCAGCGCTGCTCGAGCTCGTCGACGATCTTGATGGTGCCGTCGACGCCGACGTCGGCGGCGATCAGCAGCTCCTCGACCTGTTCGTAGAGACGCCGATCCACGCCCACGTACACGGCACTCTTGAGCCCGCCGACGACGGCGCCGCGCGCCTTGCCGAGGTTGCGGCGCAGGCGGCCGAAGAGGCCCCTGCGCTCCTCCGCTTCTTCTTCCAGGACCGCCGCCGGCACTTCCGCCTCGGCGATCCCCTTGAACAACTCGTGCCACTCCACCTGGGTCAGTCTCCCGTCCACGCACGGCCCCCACGGCCCCGCGTCATCTCATGGCGCCGGCGCGCCCGGCTGCGTCTTCACCCTGGCGCGCTCCTCGCGCTCGATCTCCGCCTCGGCCATCCGCGCACTCACGACCTGCGAGGCTCCGTCCTGCCCCATGGTCACGCCGTACAGCACGTCGGCGGCCTCCATGGTGCGCTTCTGGTGCGTGATCATCACGAACTGCGTGCGCTCGCGGTAGTCACGCAGCAGCTTCACGAGGCGACCGATGTTGACGTCGTCGAGCGCCGCCTCGATCTCGTCGAGGATGTAGAAGGGGCAGGGTCGCGCCAGGACGAGAGCCATCAAGAAGGCGATCGCCACCAGGGCGCGCTCGCCGCCCGAGAGCAACTGCAGCTTCTTGCCGAGCTTCTTCGCCGGCTTGACCTCGACGGCGACCCCGCCCTGAGGATGCTCCCCATCGGGCTCGACGAGCTTGAGCGCTCCACGACCACCGGGAAACAGCACCGCGACCATGTGCACGAACTGCTCTTGTACGGCGGCAAACGTCGCGGCGAATTCAGCGTCGACCTCCGCCGTCAGCTCCTTGATCAGCGACTCGAGGTCATCCATGGACTTCTCGAGGTCGCGCCGCTGCTCGCGCAAGAAAGCGGCGCGCTCGGCAAGCTCCGCGCACTCGGCCTCGGCCAGAGGGTTCACCGGGCCGATCCGCTCCATGCGGCGCGTCACGCGCTCGAGGCGCTCGCGCAAAGCAGCCGCCTCGGCCTCGTCCGCGGGCGGGGCAAACCCCGCCTGGTCGAGCTTCTCGCTCACTTCTTCCAGGCTCGCGGCCAGTTCCGCGCGCCGGTCGCCCAGACGCGCCAGAGCCACCTGGACGGTCGTCCGCCGCTCCCCCACCACCTCGAGGTCGCGGCGCAGCGCCGCCTCGGCGTCGGCCAGGCGGCGTACCTCACCGCGGTCGAGACCCGCCTCATCCGACTCGCCGACGTCGAGTTGCGCGATCAGGCGCGTCGCATGAGCGCGCAGCGCTCCACCGCGGGCCTCGAGCGCGGCACACGCGGCACGCACATCGGGGAGCTCCGCGAGCCGGCGCTCGAGCTCCACGAGCCGTTCGCGGTCGGCGACGGCACGAAGGCGCGAGGCCTCTCGCCGATCCGCCGCGCGGGCGGCCGCGGCGCGACGCTCGTCCAGCTCCACACGCCGGCGCGTGACCGCCGCCAGCGAGTCGGCGTGCGCCGCCTCGGCGGCGCCGAGGGCGGCCTCGGCCGCATCGCTCTCGGGGCGCAGCCGCTCGAGCTCAACGAACGCCGCGGCGGCGGCGACATCGGCGCTCTCTTTGCCGGCCGCCGCCTCCGCGAGCTCGGCAGCGATGCCCTCGACGGCACGCCGGTCCCGCTGGACGACGCCGTCGAGGTCACGCTGTCTGGCGCGCAGCTGCTTCAGTTCCCGCTCCGCCGCCTCCGCAGCGATGCGCGCCTCACGCTCAGCCGCCTCGGCCTCGTCGGCCGCGTTGCGAGCGCCGGCAAGACGCTGGCGCGCCAGCGCGGCGGCGGCCTCTTCGCGCACCTCACGAGCGGACACGGCGCCGGTCTTCTCGACCAGCCGCTCCAGGGCCGCCCGTCGTTCGAGCAGCAGAGCGGCCGGGACCCCACTGGCCAGGCCCATCTGGCCGCCGGCCGGCCGGTAGTACTCGCCGTCCCGCGTCACGGCGAGCCCGGAGAACCCGGCAGGCACGGCGCGCAGATCGTCGACGATGACCACGTCGGCGAGCGCACCCTCGAGCTCCTCGTGCTCACCGAAGCTCACCTTGTCGGCGAGCGGTGCAGCGCCCGGGAACCCCACGGCCGGCCGCCGGCCGCCGGGCACGATCAGGCGCACCAGCCCCACCCCAGCGCGCTTGAGTGCATCCAGCAGCGACCAGTGGTCGACCTCCGACGGCACGGCAAGCGCGCCTGAGAGCTGCGCCAGCGCCGCCGCAAGGGCACGCTCGTAGCCCGGCTCGCACGAGACGCTCCCCGCGAGGGAGACCGTGCCGGGGTAGTCCCCGGCGACCGCGAGGACCTCGCCGCCGACGTCCTCCATGTCTTGCAGCGCGGCGCGCAGATGGTCGGCCTCCGACGCGATCGCGCGGCGCTCGCCCAGCGCGATGCGATGAGCTTCCTCGGCCGCCGCGACTTCACGGGCCGCAGCCGTGGCGACACCCGTCGCCGCGGACGCGGCGGCTGCCGCCGCACGCAGAGCCTCGCCGGAGGCGGACTCCGTGCTCGCAGCGACGCGCTCTTCGCCGACCTTGGCGGCGGCCTCCTCGACCAGCGCGTCGTGCTGCGCGCTCAGGCGCTGCTCTTCTCCCGCCAGCGCCTCGCGCCGGCGGTCGAGCCGCGCAGAAGTAGAAGTGGCCAGCTCCCCCTCGCGCGCGACGCTCAGGCGGTCCAGCGCGAGCCGGCGTTCGCTCACGGAACCGCGCGCGGCGCTGAGCTCCGCGGTCACACGCGTGTGCTCCGCCTCCGCCACCTCGAGCTCGGCCGCCAGACGGCCTTCTTCCTGCGGCCACACCTCATCGCCGGGCTCCTCGGGCCGGCCGGCGAGCTCGGCCACCAGACGGCTCTTCTCCGCCTCGGCGGCGCGCTCGACCTCGTCGAGCAGATGCAGCCGCTGTTCGGCAAGGCGCCGGCTGCTCTCGAGCCGCCCGTCGAGGACCTTGGCCCGCAGCAGTCGCCGTGCGCTGCGCTCGCGCTCGGCCAGCCGCCGGGCAAAGGCCTCCTCTTCCGCGGCGCGCGCCTCGGTCACGCCGGCGATGCCCGCCTCGGCCCGCGCCCGCTCCGCCTCCGCCGCAGCCAGCTCGTCACGGCGCATCGTGAGCTCCGCGTCGAGCGCGGCGACGTCGCCGGTGAGGAGCCGCCCCCTGGCCTCTCCCATCTCGTTCTGGGCGGCGCGCAACTGCTCGGCTGCCGTCGCCTGCCTGCGCAGTGGCGTGAGCTGCGCGCCCACCTCCCGTTCCAGCAGCTGCGCGCGCTCGAGATTACGGCGCACCTCGCGGAGCTTGAGCCCGGCGCGCTCGCGGCGACGTTTGTACGCACCCAGTCCGGCCGCCTCTTCGATCTGGCTGCGCCGATCCTCCGGCTTGCCGGCCAGAAACGACTCGACCTTGCCCTGGCCGATGATGGAGTGCAGCTCCTTGCCCAGGCCCACCTGCGCCATGAGCTCGATGACGTCGGTGAGCCGGCAGAGCGATTGGTTGATCCTGTACTGGGAGGCGCCGTCACGGGCCACGCGGCGGCTGATGCTGACCTCCGCGGTCGGCAGCGGCAGGGCGCCGTCGGCGTTGTCAAAGGTGAGCTCGACCTCCGCGGCGCCCCCCGCGCGGCGCCCGTCGCTGCCGGCGAAGATCACGTCTTGCATTGACGATCCGCGCACGGTCGAGGGGCTCTGTTCGCCCAGCGCCCAGATGACCGCGTCGGCGAGGTTGCTCTTGCCGCTGCCGTTCGGCCCGATGATCACGCCGACGCCCGGCTCGAACAGCAGTTCGGTCTGCCGCGGGAACGACTTGAAGCCCTTGAGGCGGAGCGCCTTGAGATACATGCTCAGCCGGCCCCGGCCGCTGCGTCGGGCTCGGCGGCTGCGTCGGGCTCGGCGGCTGCGTCGGACTCGGCGGCTGCGTCGGGCCCACCGTCGGCCGCGGGCTCCGGCCGCCGAGAGCGGCGGCCGCGCAGCCGCGCCCGCCGTGAGCTCCGCCGGGCCTTCGTCTGCAGCTCGTGCAGCGCCTCGGCGGCGGCCTCCTGCTCGGCGCGCTTCTTGCTGGTGCCGAAGCCGCGGCCCAGCGCCTCGCCGTCGACGACCGCCTCGATCTCGAACTCCCGGTTGTGCGGCGGTCCGCTGAGGCCGAGCACGCGGTACCCGACGGACTGGCCGCCGCGCGCGAGGTGCTCCTGCAGCTCCGTCTTGTGATCGATGTAGCTGTTCTCGGCGTAGACGATGTGCTCGTCGAAGATCTCGATCACGGCGGGACGCACGGCCTCGTAGCCAAAGGTCACGTACACGGCGCCGATGAGCGCCTCGGTAAGGTCGGCGAGCACGTTCTGATTGCTCTGCAGCTGGGCCGCCTCTCCGGAGTCCGCGGCCATGTCGGCGTGCTGCTTGAGCAGCTTGCCCAGCCCCAGCTTGGTGGCCACGCGGGCGCAGGTCGCGCGGCTGACGATGTACGCCCTCAGGCGCGCCAGGTGGCCTTCGGCGAAGTCAGGAAAGCGCCGGTACAGCTCCGTCGTCACGCACAGGCTGAGGACGCTGTCACCGAGGAACTCGAGGCGCTCGTACGAAAGCGCGCGATCGGGCGCCCAGGACGTGTGCGTGAACACCTGGCGCAGCGTCGCCTGGTCCAGCTGATCGGCCAGCGTGAGGAGTCGATTGGTCACAGTCTCACACGACGACGAGGGGACGCCTCCCGGCTGCAGGAGACACCCCCTCGTCGTCCCCCTGCGGGATCAGCCCGGCTAGGAGTCGATCCGCGTCATGACGAAGTCGACCGCGTCGCCGACCGTCTTGATCTGCGCGGCTTCTTCGTCGGTGATCTTGATACCGAACTTCTCTTCCATGGTCATCACAAGCTCGACCAGGTCAAGGGAATCGGTCTCGAGGTCTTCCTGGAAGCGAGCTTCCATGGTGACCTTGTCCTCGTCGACGCTCAAGGTATCCACAAGGATCCCCTTGACGTGCTCGAACACCTCTTCACGGGTCATCTGGCGAACCTCCGGGCGAGTTTCAACGAGTCTACACTGTGGCGCCGCGCGTCCCAAGCTCGCGGGCGATGGTCGGCAGCAGGTCGCTGACGGCGCCGCGGCGGCCCATGCGCACGGCCTGCTCGATACCCCGGGCGCGCGAGTTGCCGTGGGCGATGACGACGGGCGCGTTCATGCCCACCAGCAGCGCGCCGCCGAACTCCTCCGGGTCGAGCGCATCCTTGAGGCGCATCAAGTCCTTGCGCAGCAGCAGCCCGCCCACCTTCGTCTTCGCCGAGATGTCGATGGTCGCGCGCAGCGCGCCCAGGATCGCCCGGGCGGAGCCCTCGATGGTCTTCAGGGCGACGTTACCCGTGAACCCGTCGGTGACGACCACGTCGACGAGCCGGTTCATGATGTCGCGGCCCTCGATGTTGCCGTAGAAGTTGATGCGCTTGTCGGCGACGATGAGCTGGTGCGCCTCGATCACGTCGGGCGTGCCCTTGCCGGGCTCTTCGCCGATGCTGAGCAGGCCGATGTCCGGCTCAGGGATGCTCATGACTTCTCGGGCGAAGGCCTGGCCCATGACCGCGAACTGCCGCAGGTGCTCGGGGCGTACTTCGGCGTTGGCGCCGACGTCGAGAAAGGCGATCGGCGCCGGCATCGCCGGCATGATGGTGCAGATCGCCGGCCGCTGCACGCCGGGGATGCGACGCACGTAGAGCACACTGCCGGCGACGACCGCGCCGGTGTTGCCGGCGCTCACAAAGGCGTCGGCCTCGCCGGCGTGGACGAGCTTGAGACCCACGACGATGCTCGACCCGGTCTTGGCGCGCGCGGCCGTGGCCGGCTCCTCGTCGTAGCCGATCACGTCGGGAGCGTGGACGATGGACGCGTGCTCGGCGCCCGGGGGCAGGAGCGGCCGCAAGCGCGCCTCGTCGCCGACGAGGATCACCTGCAGTTGAGGGCCGGCGGCCGCGAGCGCACCGCGGACGATCTCGTCCGGTGCGTTGTCTCCCCCTGCCGCGTCGACCACCACGCGAACGATGCGCGCGTCGGTCAGCGCGCTCCAGGCGTCGGTGACCTCGTGCGGCGAGGTGTAGGGGCGGCCCTTGGACCCGGTCATACGCGCAGGTCGTCCACCAGACGGTCGACATCCACCGACTCGTCGATGAGCTCGGCGATGAGGTCGATCTTGCTGTG
>JBBQFA010000020.1:0-16745 GCA_038321515.1 Thermoleophilia bacterium
CCGTAGCCCAACGTGGTCGCCAGGCGCAGCTGGTCGCGGAGCTGCAGGCGCAGCGCCTGCAGGTGGTCCCAGATGGCCTCGCCGGGAGCCACGTAGGCCTGCAGCGCCACGTAGTCGCCGGGCTCGGCCTGAGCGAAGAACGCAGTGAGGGCCGCCGCGAGGTCGTCGTCGCCTACGGGGTACGCGAGGCGGCCGTCGCCCTCCGGCAGGTCCTCGAGCAGCTCGCCGCTGGCGATGTAGCCGGCGAGCAGGCGCTTGGTGTTGTCCTTGCTCTCCTGGACGTTCGGCTGGTCGAACGGGTCGATGCCGAGCACGTGGCCGGCGGTCGCGACGGCGATCTCCCAGAGCAGGAACTCGCCGCCCAGGTCGTACTCATCGGCCAGCTCGTGGGTAAGCACCGGGTGGCCGGCGGCGGCCAGCTCGAGGAGCCGCTCCGCCGGTCCGATCGCGGCCACGCTGGCGAGGCCGACGACGGCGAATACGCGGTCAACGCCGTAGTCGTCGGCCGAGCCGAGCGCCTCGAGATCCACAGGCAGGATGCCGCTGCCCTCTTTGCCGGTGCTCTCGGCGACGAGCTGCTCGACCCAGGCGCCCAGCGCCTTCAGCGGCGGCTCGAAGACGAGGGTGAGCTTGTCGCGGCCCGCGAGAGCCGCCTCGCCCAGGACCGCGCCGAGCCGCAGGCCGGGATTGTCCGCAGCCGGCACGTCGGGGCCGCTGCTCACGGCGGCGGCGCGCACACCGTCGAGCAGTCGCTCGAGGTCGACGCCGATCAGCGCCGCCGGGACGAGGCCGAAGAAACTCAGTGCCGAGTAGCGCCCGCCGATATCCGATGGGTTCACGAAGATGGCGCGAAAGTCCTGCGCCAGCGCCTCCTGCTGCAGCGACGTGTCCTCGTCGGTGATCGCCACGAAGTGGTGACCGGCATGATCGCCGTCGATCTCCCGCAGGCGCTCGTAGAAGTAGGCGTGAAAGCAGGCGGTCTCGGTCGTGCCGCCGGACTTGCTGGCCACGACGAAGAGCGTCGTCTCCAGGTCCACGGCGGCCTCGACGGCGCGCACGGCGGCCGGGTCGGTCGAGTCGAGCACGTGCAGGTCGAGAAAGCCGTCGCGCACGCCGAGCACGTCGCGAAGCACCTCGGGCGCGAGGCTCGAGCCGCCCATGCCGAGCAGCACCGCGGAGCGGAAGCCCTCGGCCCTCAGCTCGTCGACGAACTCGGTGAGCCCCGCGATCTGGTCGCGCACGCCCTCGAACACGTTCAGCCAGCCGAGAGCGTTCGCGATGATGCCCTGGTGGGCCTCATCGTCCGGCTTCCAGAGCGTGGCGTCGGCCTCCCAGAGGCGCTCCGCGAAGCGTTCAGCAGCAAGCTTCTCGAGCCGCCGGGCGACCGCCTTGTTCAACCCGGCGGGCAGAGTATCCGTGGCCACGTCAGTCTCCCTCTCCCTGGAGCAGACGCCGACGCTTCTCATCGACGATCGCGATGAGTCCGTCGAACGCCGCGATGAACTGGGCGACTCCCTCTTGCTGCAACTGAGCTCCCACGCTCTCCATGTCGATCCCGAGTTGGCTCAGTTCGCGCAGCGCCCGGTGCGCCTCGTCGAGGTGGCGATCCACGGTGCGTGCCGGCGTGCCGTGATCGTTGAACGCCCTCCAGGTGGCCTCGGGCAGCGTCGTCACGGTGTGCTCCCCGATGAGCTCGTCGATGTACAGCGTGTCGGGGTAGCCCGGGCCCTTGGTGCCGGTGCTCGCCCAGAGGATCCGCTGGATCTTGGCGCCTGAGGCGGCAATGAGCTGCCACTCGCGCCCGTTGAGGTAGCTACGAAAGCGCTCGTAGACGACCTTGGCGTTGGCGACGCCCGCCCGGCCCTTGAGCTGCCCGAGGCGCCGCCGCTCCGCCGCGTCGGCGGCGCCCACCAGCCGCTCGTCCAGCAGCGCGTCGACGAGCGTATCCACCCTCGAGACGAAGACGCTCGCCACCGACGACATAGCGCGGATCGTGAGGTCGTTCTGCAGCCGGTACTCGAGCGCATCGAGGTACGCGTCCGCGACCGCCTCGTACTGGGACAGCGAGAAGAGGAGCGTGACGTTGATGTTGAGGCCGTCACGCAGGCAGCGGAGCGCGGCCGGCACCCCCTCGCGCGTGCCGGGGATCTTGATCATCACATTGGGACGGTCGACGGCGGTGAAGATGCGCTGGGCCTCATCGACGGTCTTCTCGGCGTCGAACGCGAGGTGCGGCGATACCTCGAGACTGACGAAGCCGTCCTCGCCGCCGCTGCCCAGATACACGGGCGCGAGGACGTCGCAGGCGGCGCGCACGTCGTCGATCGTCAGGCGATCGAGGATCTCAGCGGCGCTCAGTCCCTGCTGCGCCAGCGCCCGGATCTCCTCGTCGTACTCGCTGCCGCCGCCGATGGACTTCTCGAAGATGGCCGGATTGGTGGTCACGCCGCCGAGGCCGTCACGCTCGACCATCTTCTTGAGGCCGCCGCGACTGATCAACGCCCGGCTGATGTAGTCGAACCAGGGGCTCTGTCCGAGCCGGTCGAGCTCCGCGATCCTGCTCTCGGCGGGGGGCACGGCGATCACACTCCTTTTGCCAGCTCGGCCGCGGCCCTGGCATCGTCGTTGTCGTGAGCGTCACGATGGCCGTGCGGTGCAGCCGGCGCGCTGCGCCGGCCCTCCGCACGGCCTAGGACTAGTCAATTCCCATCCGGCCCGGTTTTCAAGGATTTGCGGCCGGATCAGTACTCTCCGGCCTCCGGCACGATGCAGACAAACGAGAGCGGCTCCGCCGCCGCGGCCCGGAACTGATGCTCCTGGCCGCCGGGCACGTAGGCGAACGAGCCGGCCTCGAGCGCGTGGTCCGTGCCGTCGAGATACAACGTACCACGGCCCGAAGCGACGAAGTTGATGTGCGGCCACGCGTGCGCGTGCCTGGGCGTGTGCCCGCCCGGCGCGACGTCGAACAGCCGCATCACCCATCCGTCCCAGCCCTCGACGGGCGAGACCAGAACCCTCTTCATGACGCCCTCGATGCCGTCGCCGGCCATTGGCACCGCGACGACGTCGCTCGACTTGCCCACCACCCTGCGATCGCTCATGCGTCACTCCCATACTTCGCACTCGTGTCTGCCGTGCCTGGATCTCTCGCCGGAGGACGGAGCACCAGCACAGAGGTGCGCGCCTTGTAGACCTCGTAGTCGTCTTGCCCGCCCCACTTCTTGTCAGCGCTCTTCTCCAGCAGTGGCACGCCGCTGACGCGCGTCAGCAGCAGGATCACGAACAAGGGTGAGATCAGCGTGACCCACTGCCAGCCGCTCAGCACTGGCACGGCGACCACCGCCACCCCGATCCACAGAACGATCTCGCCGAAGTAGTTGGGGTGACGCGACCAGGACCACAGCCCGGTGTGGATGAAGTGTCCCTTGTTCGCCGGGTCGGCGCGAAAGCGGCTCTTCTGCACGTCGGCCGTCGCTTCGATGCCGATGCCGACCGCCCAGACGAGCGCGCCGCCGAGCGCGACGACGCCGAGGTCCTTGCGCACGCTCGTCGTGATGGCGGCGAGTGCGGCGGCCAGGGTCAGGCTCACCCACAGCCCCTGCAAGGTCCAGGTGTTGAGAAAGCGGACGAAGGAGGGCTTGATGTCGTCGAACCGGGTGTCCTTGCCGACCTTGCGGATGCGGCGAAACAGGTACGTGCCCAGGCGCCCCGCCCAAATGACCACCACGGCGAGCAAGAGGATGGACCGGCCGTCGACCCCGGGCGTGAGCAGCACCGCGATCGCCGTCACGCTCACGTACGTGAGGCTGCCGGTGAGGTCAAAGAAGCTCTCGTTCTGAAGCAGGTACGCGGGGATGAACGCCAGCCATTGGATGCCAAAGGCAAGCGCGACGGCCAGGGCGAAGACGGGGACGCCGCCCACCGTCGCCCCACCCTGGCTGCCGGCCACAGCGACGCCGGCGCCGATCAGCACGACGACGGGGAACGCGACGAGCGCGTTGCGATCGGTCTTCTTCATGACTCGCAGCTTCCTTCTCGGGCGTTGCCTGTGTCGCGACCGGGCGACGCGCCGGCGGCCGCTCCCATCCATATTCCTTCCGTAGCGTCCTAAGCAAACCCTCGCGGCATCCGCGGCCGGCGACCCGACGACTCCGCGGGACCGAGCGCCGGCTACCGCCTCGCGATGGCGGCGGAGATGCCGTCGATACGGGCCACCTCGGCCTCGGTCAATTGCACGTCCATGGCCGCCGCCGCGGCGGCCGCCTGCTCCGGCCGCGAAGCGCCGGGAATGGCGACCACGGCGTCGCCGTAGTAGGTGACCAGCCACGCCAGTGCCACCTGGGCCGGAGTGGCGCCGTGGGCTTCGCCGACGGCGCGGAGCTCGTCGATGAGAGGCCGGGAGCGCTCCAGCCCTTTGGGCGTCAGGAACCGGCTCGCCGCACCGAGGCGCGAGCGACGCCCCCGCGTGAGCTCCTTCACCCGAGCCGGGTCCTCGTGGAACCGCCCCGTGAGGACCCCCTGGGCGAGCGGCGAATAAGCGATCAGGGTCACCTTGTGCCGCCGCGCCAGCTCGAGCACGCCGTTGGTCTCGATGGAGCGGTCGAGCAGGTTGATGCGCACCTGGTTGGAGGCGAGCGGCAGCCCCTCTGCCTGCAGGGCGGCGCCGGCCTTGTACATGCGGTCGGCCGAGAAGTTACTGACGCCGACGGCACGCACCGTGCCGGCGCGGACCAGCCGGGCCATCTCCCGCATCTGCTCCTTGACCGGCGACCGGCTGAACGGGATGTGGACCTGGAAGAGGTCGATCGGATAGGGCTGCAGGCACTCGACGCGCGTGCCGATCGTGCGCGGGATGTCGCCCGCCGGCTTGAGGATCGGCAGCCACTTGGTGGCGACCACGACCTCGCCGGGCGTGACCTCGTTGCGGCCGAGCGCGGCGCTCAAAGCGCGCTCCGACGCGCCGTTGCCGTAGGCCTGGGCGGTGTCGAACCAGGTGATGCCGCCCTGGAGCGCCGCCGCCACGATCTCGTCCATCGTCGCCTGGTCGAGGACCGACCACATCTTCCCTGTCATCCCCTTGCCCTGCTGCATCTGCCAGCAGCCGAGACCGATCGGCGAGATCTCGACGTCGGCCTGGCCCAGCCTGCGAGTCTTCATGGCTCTCTCCTTGCCTCTGGCCTCAGGCCGGGTCCTCCGCCGCGGCGTCGCGGCTCTTCCGCTTCGCCGCCCTGCGGCTGTTCTCCGCGACCCGGAACTCCACGATCCGACGGATCAGGTCGGTGGGCAACGGGCGCCCGAGCGGGAACTGCACCGAACCCTTGCCGCTCTTGTACGGCGTGAGCTCCTCCTTGAACGCCTCGACCCCGCCGCCCGTGGGATAGAACCCGATGTGCTTCTCGAACCCAGCGAAGTGCACCAGATGCTTGCCGTTCAGGTCGAATGTCGGGATCGCGTAGCTGATCGTCTCCTGCGCGTCGGGCGCCGAGGCGCGGATGAGCTCGCGCACCTCCTGCAGCACCGCCTGCGTCCCGGGGGGGAACCCGGCGATGTATTCGTCGATGGACACGGCGCTCTGCCTCTTCGCCATCGTACTCACCTGCCTGTCGGTCGTGACGCGCCGTCCGCGGAACGCCCGCTACGAACGGCCTTCGTCGGGTCCTCGCCGTCCCCCAGCCGCTGAAGCCCCGTCACAGCCAGGCACAGGCGGAAGGGCAGGAACGCGATGCGGAACCCGGTGAACAGGGACCGGATCGCCAGCGCGACGAGCGTGCCGATGGCTACCGAGTAGGTCGCCGTCGCGGCCGCAGCGGACGCATCGACGGCGGTCACAGTGACGACGAAAGCGCCCAGAGAGATGAGGGCGACCCCCTCGGTCATCCACTCCATGGTGACGATCCGCCGGTTGTCCACCGTGAGTTCCCCGAAGCCTTTCACCACGCCGCGCGTGGCGGCGACGTGGGAGATCCTCCACACGTCGGTCAGCGCCGCGGCGACGTAGAGCAGCACAGCGTTCACCAGTACCCCCGAGCTCGCTCAGCCGATCCGCGGACCATCATACGCGCCGGGAAACGCTGTTGGCCAAAGGTGCCCGGGGAGGTCCCGGTACTGCCGGTCACGCTCCTTGGTGGTGGCAGCGGCGGCGTCGGTCGGAGTGGGCAGACCGGGAGAAGCGTCGCGCCAAGGCGCCGGGCATCAGGCTCGCGAGCGCGGCGGTCCGGACTCGTCACACCTTCTTGACGCCGGCGATGAGCTTGCTCACCACGTCCTGCGCGTCGCCGTAGACCATGCGCGTGTTGTCGGCGTAAAACAGCTTGTTCTCGATGCCGGCAAAGCCGGCGCCGCGGCCGCGCTTCACGACCAGGGTCGTGTGCGCCTTGTCGGCGTCGAGGATCGGCATGCCGTAGATCGGACTGCCCGGGTCATCCCGCGCCGCCGGGTTGACGACGTCGTTGGCGCCGATCACGAGGGCAGCGTCCGCGGTCGGGAACTCGCCGTTGATCTCATCGAGGTCGTAGATCATGTCGTAGGGCACGCCCGCCTCCGCCAGCAAGACGTTCATGTGCCCGGGCATGCGGCCGGCGACCGGGTGGATGGCGAACTTCACCTGGATGCCCTTGTCCTTCAGCAGCTTGGCCAGCTCCCAGACCTTGTGCTGCGCCTGGGCGACGGCCATGCCGTAGCCGGGCACGATGATCACCTTCTGGCCGAAGGCCATGCTGATCGCGGCGTCGTCGGGGTTCATCTCCTTCATGGAGCCCTCGACGGCTTCGAGTTCCTGGCCACCCTTGGCGCCGAACCCGGCGAAGAGCACGTTGCCGATGGAGCGATTCATCGCTTTGGCCATCATCTGCGTGAGCAGCGTACCGGCAGCGCCGACGACGATGCCGGCGATGATCAGGGCGCCGTTGCCGAGCAAGTAGCCCTCGAGGCCCACGGCGAGCCCGGTCAGAGCGTTGTAGAGGCTGATGACGACCGGCATGTCGGCGCCGCCGATGGGCAGGGTCATGAGCACGCCGTAGAGGAGCGACAGCGCGAAGAAGCCGGCGAGCACAAGGCTCTCGGACCCGCCCAGGTGCCCCGTGTGCTGCAGCGCGACGATCACGGCGAGCGCCACGGCGCCGGCCAGCACCAGCAGGTTGAGCGCGTTCTGACCGGGGAACAGAAACGACTTCTTGATGATGCCCTGCAGCTTCGCGAAGGCGATCAGGCTGCCGCTGAAGGAGACCGAGCCGATGAGCGCGCCGATGATGCCGAGCACGGCGAAGCTCACCGGCATGATGCCGGGGTGCAGGAACTCGTTCGCGGCGATCAGCGCCGCCGCGCCGCCGCCCATGCCGTTGTAGATGGCGACCATCTGCGGCATGTCCGTCATGGCGACACGCCGCGCCGCGATGTAGGCGACGGTGGCGCCGATCACGATGGCGATGCTCATCAGCAGGTAGTTGCTCATCTGCGGCGTGGCGAAGGTGATCGCCGTGGCGACCAGCATGCCGACGCCGGCCCAGATGATGCCGCGCCGCGCCGTGCGCGGCGAGCTCATGCTACGAAGGCCGAGGATGAAGAGGACGGCGGCGGCGATGTACGCGATCTCGATGAGATCAGTCCGCATCGCCGCCGCCCTTCTTGACGTCGCCGCTGCTCTTGAACATCTCGAGCATGCGCTCGGTGACGGCGTAGCCGCCGACGGCGTTGGCGGTGCCGAGCAGTACGGCGAAGAAGCCGATGATGCGCTCGGGAGTCGTGTTCGCCGCGCCGAGCGCCACCATCGCGCCGACGACGACGATGCCGTGCACGAAGTTGGAGCCGCTCATCAGCGGCGTATGCAGGATCACCGGCACGCGGCCGATGACCTCGTAGCCGACGAAGGCGGCGAGGATGAAGATGTAGACCGCCGCCCAGCCGGTGATCATGGCGCGCCTTCTTCGTGCGGCGCCGGCGCGGCCGCGCCTTCGATCCGCTCGCGCACGGTGGCGTTGACGATCTCGCCGTCGCGGGTGAGCACGCTGCCCTTGAGCACCTCGTCGTCCCAGTTCAGCGCGAGCTCGCCCTCGACGATGAACGGCGTCAGGAAGTGCATGAGGTTGCGGGCGTACTGGTCACTGGCGTGCACGGGCAGCATGCCCGGGATGTTGAGGGGCCCGTAGATGAACACGCCGTTGGGATGGTTGTACTGCTCGCCGGGCCGGGTGAGCTCGCAGTTGCCGCCGCCTTCGGCGGCCATGTCGATGATCACCGCGCCCGGCTTCATCTTCTCGACCACGTCGGCCGTGATGAGCTTCGGCGACGGCCGCCCGGGTATGGCCGCCGTCGTGATCACCGCGTCGGCCTCGATGATGTGGCTGTCGACGATCTCCTTGGCCTTGGCTCTCTCCTCGTCGGTCAGTTCGCGTGCGTAGCCGCCCTCGACCTCGGCGTCGATGCCGGTGTCGATGAAGCGGCCGCCGAGCGACTGCACCTGCTCGCGCGTGACGGAGCGCACGTCGTAGGCCTCGACCACCGCGCCGAGGCGCCGGGCGGTGGCGATCGCCTGCAAGCCGGCCACACCGACGCCGAGGATCAGCACTTTGGCCGGCCGCAGGGTACCGGCCGGCGTCGTGAGCATCGGGAAGTACCGGCCGGCCATACACGCCGACATGAGCACGGCCTTGTAGCCGGCTATGGAGGCCTGCGAGGTGAGCGCGTCCATCGACTGCGCCCGCGAGATGCGCGGCAGCAGCTCGAGCGCGAAGCTCGTGATCTTGTGGTCGCGCAGCGCCTTGATGGCGTCGTCGGCCTTGTAGGGCTGCAGCAGCCCGACGACGACGGCACCCTCGCGCATCAGCTCGGTCTCCGCCGGAGACGGCGGGTCAACCTTGAGCACGACGTCGGCGGCGAACACCTCGACGGCCGACTCGACCAGCGTAGCCGAAGCGAAATCCTCGTCGCGGATGTGGCTCAGCTGCCCGGCGGCGCGCTCGAGCAGCACCTCGGCACCCAGGGCCGCGTACTTCTCCGCGACCGCGGGGACGAGAGCGACGCGCGTCTCGCCCGTCGCCGTCTCCTTAGGCACGCCAATGCGAACAGCCATCGAACCTCCCTCTCGGAGCGAGCCCCGGATGCGAGACCCCAGCCATGCCTTCCCGGCCGGCTGGCGGAGAAAACCTTGCGCCGCCAGTGGAAAGGTCGGTGAGGCGCCAACGGTGGGCGCCGAGCGCGGCCGGCGAGCTGTACCCTCCTCCTCGCGCCCCAAGATCTCAGCCGGGCAGCCGCCTGATGGCGATCGACACAGAGCCGAGGCCGACGTGCGTGGTGAGCACGGCGCCGGCGCGCACGACGGGCACGTCGCCGCCGAGGTGCTCGCGCAGGCGGGCGGCGACGAAGTCCGCTCCCGCCTCATCGCCGCTGTGCACGACCATGGCGCGGGCGGGCGCGCCGCCGGCGAAGCGCACGGCGCGCCTCACGATGGCGTTGAGAGCGCGGTCGAAGCCGAGCGCCGCGCCCCCCTTGCCCGCCTTGCCCGTCTCGTCGAACACGATGATCGGCGCCAGGTGCAGCCGCGTGAGCGTACGTGCCAGGCGCGGGCTGAGGCGACCGCCGCGCACGGCGAAGTCGAGCGAAGCCACCGTCCCGAAGATGCGGATCTCACGCTTCGCCTGTTCGGCGACCGCCGCGACCTCGTTGAGGCTCGCACCGGCGGCGATCGCCTCGCCGACGGCCTCGACCACCAGACCGGTCCCGACGGAGACGGAGCAAGAGTCGATCACCCTGACGCGCGCCGGATCTGCCTCGCGCGCCGCGGCGCGCGCCGCCTCAACGGTCCCCGACATGGCGCCGGCGATGTGTATCGAGACGATACCCTCCCGGTACTCGAGCAGACGACGATACGTACCCACGATGTCGGCGACCGCCGGCTGCGACGAGCGCGGCACTCCGGATCCGGCAAGGATGCGCTGGACGAAGCCGTCGAGCGTGATGTCGACGCCGTCGAGATACTCGTCGTCGCCAAGCGACAGCGTGAGCGGCACCGCGACCACCCCGAGCCCGAAGGCCTCGTCTTCGGGCAGATCGGTGGTCGAGTCGGTGACGATGGCGAGCGCCGACTCGCGCGCCGCGAGTTGCTGCAGGACCATGTCGTCGATCTTGCTGCGCTCGATGGCGCCGAGCTCGGCGACCGTGGCGAGAAAGCGCTGCGGCTCGTTGGTGTGGATGTGGACGCGCACGCGCGCCTCGCCGCCGGCGACCACGATCGAGTCGCCGAGCCCAACGACCCGCGCCATCACGGCGTCCCGCGAGAGCAGCGCGTCGCCGCGCGGGGTCAGCAGCGCCTCAGTGCAGAAGCGAAAGCGATCGTCGACGGCGTCGTGCTCGGCCGAGAAGGGCGGTAGCCCGTGCGCCGGCGCCTCCGTCGGCAACCAGGCGGACTCGTGACCGCCGCGCAGCGAGTCCATCAGGCCCTCAAGGAAGTAGACGAACCCCTGGCCCCCGGCGTCGACGACCCGGCTGCGAGCGAGCACCTCGAGCTGGCGAGGCGTGGCGGCAAGGGCCTCGCGGGCCGCCACGAGGCCGCTGTGCATGAGTTCCGTGAAGTCCTCGTCATGGGCTCGGCGGCTGAGCTCGTGCGACCATGCCTTGAGGACCGACAAGATCGTCCCCTCGCGGGGATTCTGAAGTGCCGAGTATGCCGACTCCATGCCGCTCAGCGCCGCGGCGGCGAACTGCGGGCCGTCCACGTCCCGGCGGCGCTCCATGCCACCGGCGAGACCATGCAAGAACTGAGCGAAGATCGCGCCGGAGTTGCCGCGGGCGCCGTCAAGGGCGCCATCGGCGGCGGCGCGGGCGGCGGCGGCCACCGTCTGCGGCGCGGCGCTGCCGAGGCGCGCCGCCGCCGCTCTCAGCGTCGCCGCGAGGTTGGCGCCTGTATCCGAGTCCCGGACCGGGAAGACGTTGATGCGGTTCAGTTCTTCCTGCTCGCGCACGACGGCGAGGGCCCCGGCGCGCACCACGCGCGAGAACACCGGTCCGTTCATCGTCACCGCATCGTCAAGTGCTCGAGCCATCGCGCCGTTCACTCCCCGGGTCGCATACCTCGCGCTGTCGTCGCCAGTCTACCCTCGGGCGAAGTCCTCGGCGCGAGACCGCGAGACATGTCCTTCTACGCCCCGGCGGGCGGCGGCGGCGGCTGGACGGCCGGGGGCGACGCGCCCACGGCCTTGAGCGACTTGCGCGCCGCCGTGACGATCTGGGCGTCGGGGTCGAGGAGGGCCCGGCGGAGCGTGTCGGTGGCCGCCGGATCGCCGATCTTGCCCAGGGCTTGTACGCACAGCAGACGCAGCAAGGGGTCCGGGTTGTGCATCGCGACGCAGAGCTGTTTGACGGCGACGGGGTCCTTCATGAGGCCGAGTACGTACGCGGCATCCTGGCGCCGGTGCAGGTGCCCCTCACGGAGGATCATGATGAGACGGTCGCGGGCCGGAGGGCCGATGAGCACCAGCGCCGCTCGCGAGGTGTCGAGTTGCACCATGTTCTTGGTCTGCAGACGCTGGATGATCTTGTCGAGGTAGCTCTCGAGCGACGCGCGCGCGGCCTCACGGATCTCCGGGTCCTTCTTGTACTTGGCGGCGCGAACGAGGCCGTCGATCTTGCCGGTGGCGTCGAGTTTGGTGACGTTGGGCGGGCCGAACAACCCCACAGTTCACTCCTTGTCGATGCACGGGCGCCACCACGGCGCCCGAGACGACAGTCTACCTCAGGACGCGCCCGCCTACCGGAGGATGCGGTTGGTCACGGCGAGCAAGCGCGCCGGGAGGTCGCGGTAGGCGCGCACCGGGACGACGTCGCCGTGCCCGGCATCAGCCAGAGCACGGCAGAGCTCCGGGTTCATCTTGTAGTCCTCGGTGAGCAGGACGAAGAGCTTGGGGAAGCGCTGTGCCAGCGGCAACGGATCGCCTCCGGCCGTGACCACGCCGTCGGTGATCAGCAAGCCGCTGCGCCGCGGGTTACGGCCGCGATCCAGCTCGGCGGCGCCGAGCTCCAGCGCGGCCGCGATGTTGGTGTAGCCGCGCACCGGCTGGTCGAGCATGCGGCGCACGACCTCGTCGGCCGGGTCGGGCACGTGCAGATGAGTCACCGCCGTGGCTTTGTCCTCGAAGACGACCACCGAGAGGTCCTCCGGGTGCAGCTTGAGCGCCAGGACGGCGGCAGCGACGGCGGCGATCGCCATGTTCTCGCCCGACATGCTGAGCGAGGTGTCGACCATGAGCACGACCTGATGGCGGCGGTCGATGCGGCGCTGCACGACCCAGTCACCGGGCTCCGGGTAGGGCTTGCCGAGCACGTTCTCGAGCGTCGTCTCCACGTCGAGCTCACCGGCGTACGGTTCGCGCAGCGGCTCGCGCACCGTCTGCGTCGCGGCCTTGAGCGGGCCCACGAGGCGAGCGGCGCGCTGCAGCACCGCCCGCGCCGCCAGCCGCTCGGCGTAGAAGCGCAGGCCGGGGTCGGCGATGCGGGAGCCGCTGCGCGTCAGGTTGACGGCGATCGTCCAGCCGTCGAGGCCGGCGGCCGGCACGTGGTAGCGGTCGGCGAGGGCGGCCAGTGGCGCGTCGCCGACGGGGAGTGCCGGCGCGTACACCGGCAGGCCCCGCACCTCGACGCGCCCCTGGTGCCGCAGGCGCGCCCCGCCGGGGGCGCTCAGGCTTTTGGGGCCGCCGCTCCGGCGGCCGCGAGCACCACGTCCGGGTCTTCCCCACGCTCGACCACCAGGTCGAGGATCTCGTCCAGAGCCGTGCCGAAGTCGGCGTCGATGTCGTCACGCAGGTCGACGCGCGTGGTCAGGGCGGCCTCGGCCGCGCGGCGCAGCGTCTCGCGGCTCACCGCTCCGCAAGCGTCGCGGTCGTCCGCCCAGAGACGCTCGGCGATCGCCACCGTCGCGATCGCGCCGCGCACTGAAGCGCCCTTGCGAAAGCGCGGGTGCAGCCGCGTCGCCCGCGTGAGCCGCACGGCGGTGAGCACCAGCGCCGCGTCGCTCGAGCCCGTCTCGGACCTGACGATCGCCGCCTCTTCGCCGGCGTCCTGGTATAGCAGCGCGAGGTGCTCGAAGCGGTCGCGCAGCGCCTCCGAGAGGTGACCGGTGGCGACGTACTCGACGGGGTTCTGCGTCGCCACCACCTGAAAGCCGTCGGCGGCCCGCACCTCCCCGATATGAGGCACTTGGACGAGGTGCTCATCGAGCGCCGGCAGCAGCACGTTCTGCACCGACTCCGGCATGCGGTTGAGTTCGTTGATGAACAGTACCCGGCCGCCGCGCATCGCCTCGATGAGCGGCCCCGGGAAGAACGAGTCCTCGCCGTAGCCCTGCTTGAGCACGAGCGGCGGGTCGAACCAGCCGGTGAGCTTGCTCTCGGAGTAACGGTCGTCGCCGTCGACGCGCACGGTGTCGCGGCCGAGATGGCTGCAGACGGCGAGGGCGACGGTGGTCTTGCCGACGCCGACCGGGCCTTCGAGAAGCAGGTGGCGCCCGGCACCCAGCACCGCGAGTGCCGTGGAAAGCTCACGCTCGCGGCCGACGATGCCGTGCTGCCGCTGGATCGACTCGATGGGGGTCACGCGTGCCTCCTCGTCCTCGACCGTCCTGGCCGCTCTCGTCCGGACCGCGTCCGGGCTCCGAGGCCAGTCTACCAATGCGCGAGGCGCGCGGCAGCGTGCGTCGCCGGGCGGCGCGAAGCGCCACGAGGCGCGGCTCGATCTACCGCAGCACCGCATCCGCCACGTCGAGCATGCGCCGGGGCAGCACCGTGAAGCCGCTCACGCGCACCAGCCCGCCGTCGCTCGCCCGGGCGATAGCCTCCCCGACCGCCCGTCGCGGCGAGATCCACACCGTGTCCGTCGCCGCGCGAGCTTCCTCGATGAGCAGGACATGGAGGGAGCCGAACCGAGCGGCGACGCGGCAAGGGTCGGGGCCGGACGTGAAGATGCAGTCGCTCAGCAGCAGGCCGCTTCGCCGCGGATCGCGGCCGCGCTGCAGCTCGACGCGCCCGGCCTCCAGCCCCACGGCGATGTGGGTGCCTCCTCCACACGGCAGCGCCAGCATGCGTCGCACGAGCTCCCCGGGCTCGACGTCCTCCCCAAAACGAGACACGACTCGAGCCTCGTCGGCGAAGAGCACGACCGAGAGGTCGCCGCGGTGGACCTTGAGCGCCAGCACGGCGGCGGCCACCGCGGCCAGCGCCATCTTCTCCCCAGCCATGCTGAGCGACGTGTCGATCATCAGCACGACCTGGCGGCGCCGGTCGACGCGCCGCCGGACGACCCAGTCGCCCGGCTCGGGGAATGGCTTGCCGAGGATGTTGTCCACCGTCGCCTCAACGTCGAGCTCTCCCGAGTAGGGCTCACGCAGCGGCTCGCGCACCGTCCGCGTCGCGGCCTTGAGTGGGCCGACAAGGCGGGCGGCACGCTGCAGCACGGCGCCCGCGGCCAGATGCTGCGCGCAGGCGTACGCTCGAGTGTCGGCCCCAGCCATCGCGCCGGCGCTGAGTTCCCCGGCGAGCTGCCAGCCGTCAAGCTCATCCGGCGTCGTGCGGAGGTGGTCCGCCAGCGCACGACGGTCTTCGAGCGCGCACGCCAGCGCGGCGGCCACGGCCCCCTGCGAAGCGGACGGCCGCGCAACGCCCAGCGCAGCGCGATCCGCGGTTGCGCACTCGCCCGGCGCCAGCCACAGGTCCGGGTCTTCCCCACGCTCGACCACCAGGTCGAGAAGCTCGTCGAGGAGGGCGTCGAAGGTAACGTCATCGCCGGAGTCGTCACCCAGGCCGACGCGCGTGGTCAAGGCGGCCTCGGCCGCGCGGCGCAGCGTCTCGCGGTCGACGCCGGCGCCGGCGCCGACGGCACTCCTGTCCCGCGCGGTGGCGGGGCCCTCGGCCCGGATGCGCTCGACGATCTGGACGAATGCGATGGCGCCGCGCACCGAGGCTCCCTTGCGAAATCGCGGGTGCAGCCGCGTCGCCCGCGTGAGGCGCACGGCGACGCGTACCAAGGCTTCGTCGTTCGAGCCGGTCTCGGCCCTGACGATCGCCTCTTCTTCGACGGCGTCTTGATACAGCAGCGCGAGGTGCTCAAAGCGATCGCGCAGGGCTTCCGAGAGACGGCCGGTGGCGACGTAGTCCGCAGGATTCTGCGTCGCCACCACCTGGAAGCCGTCAGCCGCGCGCACCTCGCCGATGTGAGGCACCTCGATGAGGCGCTCGTCGAGCGCGGGCAGCAAGACGTTCTGCACGGACTCGGGCATGCGATTGAGTTCGTTGATGAAGAGGACGCCGCCGCCCAGCATCGCCTGGACCAGCGGCCCGGCGAAGAACGAGTCCTCACCGTAGCCTTTCGTGAGCACCAGCGGCGGGTCGAACCAGCCGGTCAGCCGGCTCTCGGAGTAGCGGTCGTCGCCGTCCACGCGAACTGTCTCGCGGCCGAGGTGGCTGCAGACGGCCAAAGCAACACTCGTCTTGCCGACCCCGACCGGACCCTCAAGCAGCAGATGGCGACCGCCATCGAGCACGGCAAGCGCGGTCTGGAGCTCGAGCTCACGGCCGACGATGCCGTACTGCCGCTGGATCGTCTCGATGGGGATAACGCTCACTTTCAAGCAGTATCGCACTCATTCGCACAGCCGGTCAACGCGTCGCAGCGGTTGCGACAAGAGCTGCCGTACACTGTCCTGTATGCGACTCCCTCCCGACATCGGCCTGCCGACCGACGCCTGGTACCGGCGCCCGCTCGGCGAGGCGCTGGAGAAGGTGGCCGAGCGGGCCGAGCTGGCGGAGATCTACTCGGCCGA
The DNA here is from genome assembly GCA_038321515.1 of Thermoleophilia bacterium. Classification (GTDB taxonomy): domain Bacteria; phylum Actinomycetota; class Thermoleophilia; order UBA2241; family UBA2241; genus CAIXSE01. The sequence goes on from JBBQFA010000020.1 coordinate 15,803, forward strand.
CGAACACAGCCTGCTGGCCACCGTGAATCGCCGCGCGGCGCGCGAAAGCGGCTTGCGCCTGACGGTGCACGGACCGTTCGACGACCTCGAGACGGGCGGCCCCCGCGAGCGCGACCGACGGTTCGCCATGAAGATGCACCGCCGGCACCTTGAGGCTGCCGCAGAGGTGGGGGCGCTGACCTACGTGGTGCACCCCGACTATCGCGGCTGCGACCTCCCGCGCGACCCGCGCATGGTCGCGGCGCTGCAGCGGACGATCGCCGAGTTCGAGGAGTGGCAGCGCGAGCTGGGCGTGCGCATCGTCGTCGAGAACCTGCCGGGCATCGGCTTCTCGCACTTCGGCGCGCCCGGCGACCTCGATCTCGGCGAGCTCGGCCTGATCCTCGACACCGGGCACGCAGCCATCTGCGGCACGCTCCACGACTTTCTCCGTGAGCCGCGTGCCGAGCTGGCCCACGTGCACCTGCACGACAACCGCGGCCCGGCGGACGCGCACGACCCTCACCTGCCACTGGGCAGAGGCATCGTCGACGTCGGCGCGGTCCTGCGCGCCGCGCGTACCAGCAACGCCACGGTGATCCTCGAACTGCTCGACGAACGCAGCATCGCGGAGAGCGTCACCTACCTCGAGCGCCGCGGGCTGATCCCGAGCGACTGACGGGGGCACGGCCCGAACGGCGACCGCGACAACCAAGGCCCCCGGTCTGATGGACGAAGCGGGGATGCCCCTCGCCTCCCGAGTCGCGCGGCACCGTCAGGGAGCGAAGGTGAATCCGAAGCCGGGGGCTTGCTCGAGCGCGTACAGCGGGCTTGTGGGGACCCCGGGGCGCGCGTCGCCATGAAAGTCGCGCGGCGCCACGTCGTTCGGCCCGTCGGCGTACAGCAGGCTGGCCAGCGCCTGGATCTGGTCGCGCCCGACGCCGAGCTCGAACTGGCCGCCACC